>JBGSWT010000517.1:0-5927 GCA_041751815.1 Pseudonocardiaceae bacterium | reverse complement strand
GCTGCGCTCGACGCCGGGCTGCTGCAGCCACGGCCCGACGTGGTGCAGGGCGGTGCCGACGACTTCGCTCGGGAGCAGGTGGACGGCCGGGACTTGCGCTCGGTGGCACCGCAGCATGCGATGCATCCGGTGCTGCCGCTGCAGGTCGATGTCCGGTGGACCGCGGGCGCCGACGGCAGTGGCGCATCCGATCCGAGCAGCGGTGCGGTGCGGCTGGGATTTGAGATGCAGATCCGTGGGTGGGACACCTACCTCAGCGTCGGCACCAGCCCCAACCCGCACGGTGGCGTGGGCTTCCTGGAGTACCGGACCCTGTTCAGCGAGTACGGGAACTACGCCGGCAGCGGTGAGCTGATCCGCCGGCTGGAGCCCTACAACCTCGACGCATACGGCAACAAGGGACACGCCAGCGGTGACGTCGAGCCGTTCATGGCGGTCACCTACATGGACCTGCACGTGCTGGAACCGGCGTGCGCCATCGGGCTACACCGGCACCGGGACAACCAGGAGATCTTCCTGATGCTCGACGGGGACGGGATCATGGTGATCGGGGACTGGGCCGACTCCGGGACCCGGACCCGGTCGTTCGAGGTGCGGGCGCTGCCGGCTGGCTCGCTGGTGATGCTGCGCGGCGGGAACCTCCACGGGCTGGCGAATCCGACCGACCGCAGGGCCTCGTTGTTCATGTTCGGCGGCTACGACTGAGCAGTGGGGAGTCCCTCGATGACGGTGCCGGGCAACCCGCTGCGGCTGGGCGCGACCTGGGACGCGACAGCGACGAACTTCGCGGTGTTCTCGTCCGCTGCGGCCTACGGCGGTGCCGTCACGCTGGTGCTGCTCGATGACGCGCCCAGCGGCGGCATCACCGAGCGCAGTGAGCCGATGTGGCCTGATCAGGATGTGTGGAGCTGCCGGGTGCCCGGCGTCGGCCCAGGTCAGCGTTACGGCTACCGGGTGTCTGGACCTTTCGATCCCAGCCGCGGGCTCCGGTTTGACCCGTCGGCGCTACTCATCGACCCGTATGCCTACGCGCTGACCCCGGCCGATCCGGCGCAGCCACGACGGATGCACTCGGTGGTGATCGACCCGGTCTTCGACTGGGGGGACGACCGCCCGCCGCGCCGGCCGTGGGCCGATACGGTGGTGTACGAGACGCACGTCAAGGGGCTCACCGCGCGGCATCCCAGGGTGCCGCAAGCGCAGCGTGGTACCTACGCGGGACTGGCGCACCCCGCGGTGCTCGAGCACCTCACCGCGCTTGGCGTGACGGCGATCGAACTGATGCCGGTGCATCAGTTCGTCTCCGAACAGGCGCTGCTCGACCGGCAGCTGACCAACTACTGGGGTTACTCCACGCTGGGGTTTTTCGCTCCGCACGCGGCCTACAGCGTGGCGGGCAGCCGGGGCGAGCAGGTGCGGGAGTTCCGCGAGATGGTGCGCGCACTGCATGCCGCCGGTCTGGAGGTCGTGCTGGACGTCGTGTTCAACCACACCGCCGAAGGCCACCCTCACGAACCGGCGCTGTCGTTGCGCGGCTTCGCCAACGAGGTCTATTACCGGCTGGATCCTGCCGACCCCCGCCGCTACGTCGACACCACTGGTACCGGCAACAGCCTCGACACCGGCCGGCCTGAGGTGCTCCGGCTGATCTGTGACTCGTTGCGCTGGTGGGTCACGCAGATGCACGTCGACGGATTCCGGTTCGACTTGGCTGCCGCGCTGGCACGGCAGCACGGTTACGTCGACCGGCTCGCTGCCTTCTTTGATCTGGTGTACCAGGATCCGGTCCTGTCCGGCGTGAAACTGATCGCCGAGCCCTGGGACTTCGGCGCCCCAGACAGCTACGCCGTGGGCCGATTCCCGGTTGGTTGGGTGGAGTACAACGACACCTACCGCGACATGGTCCGGGACTTCTGGCGAGGCCAGGGGCAACGCCGCGCTCTCGCTACCCGGGTGGCCGGTTCGAGCGACATCTACGGGGCAACCCGCCGCGGACCGGACGCGTCGATGAACTTCGTCACCGCGCACGATGGGATGACGCTCACGGACCTCGTCAGCTACTCCCGTAAGCACAACGAGGCCAACGGTGAGGGGAACCGGGACGGCACCCCCAACGACCGATCCACCAACCATGGCGTGGAAGGACCGACCGACGATCCGGCGGTGCGCGCGGTGCGGCGGCGACACCGGCGCGCGCTGCTGGGCACGATGCTGGTCTCGCAGGGCGTGACGATGATCGGTGGGGGCGACGAGATCGGCCGCACGCAAGGCGGCAACAACAACGCCTACTGCCAGGACGGTCCCCTGTCGTGGCACGACTGGGTCTCCACCGAGGACAGCAGGGCAATGACCGCGTTCACTGCGCGGATGGTTCGCCTGCAGGCGGCGCATCCGGTGCTCCGCAGGCGCAGCTTCCTCACCGGCACGGTTGCTGAAATGGGGGCGCTAGCGGACGTCACCTGGATCGGGGCAGGCGGGGCGCCGCTGTCCGACGATGACTGGGCCGATCCTGACGCGCGTGTGCTGGGCTGGCTGCTCGCCGGTGACCGGGCGGATCTGATTGACGCGCAAGGCACTGCGCTGACCGACGACGATGTGCTGGTGCTCGCCAACGCCGGCGACGAACCGGTGACCCTGCCACTACCGGGACGACCTGGCGCGGCCTGGACCGTCGAGCTGGACAGCAGCACCGACGACGGGTTGCCGGCACCGGGCTCGCCGCTGGCGGTGGGCGAGCTCATCACCATTGGTCCGCTGTCACTGCTGGTCGCCGTGGCCCCCCTACCCACCGATTGACACGAGAATCCGGCCAGCTCCTCGACCGGACTCCACGGCCTGATGCGCCGCAGCGATGTCATCGAGGGAGTAGGGCGGTGCGATCGGCACGAAGAGCTGACCGGTCGCGGCGGCTCGGGTGATGTCGTGGACCGCCTGCTGCTTGGCCTCGGTAGAGAAGTCGTCACTGCCGAGCAAGCGGAGGCTGACGTTGGCGAACAGCAACGGCCAGAACGGCAGCGCGGGACGGTCAGCCGGCGAGGAGTAGGCCGCGATGACCGCGCCCTGGGCTACCACCTCGGCATCGAGGTCGGCGTTGGCCGACAACGCGACCTCGATGATGCGGTCGACGCCGTCTGGAGCAACGTCTCGGATCCGCGTAACCGGGTCGGGTCCGTCGAGTGCAACAAGGTGTGTGACCACGTCGCCCAGCACCGTTCGCGCATCGACACTACGGCGAACGGTGCCGATGACTGTGGCACCGCCCCGGTGGGCGAGCTGCGCCGCCAGCGAACCGACCGCCCCATGCACGCCGTGCACCAGCACCGTCTGCCCGGCGACCGGGCCATCGGCAAACACTGCGCGGTGCGCAGTAACGCCCGGAATGCCCAGGGCCGCTCCGAGCTCTGCGCTGAGCGTCTCGGGTAGGTCGACGGCCAGCGCCTCGGGGACCACGGTCGCCTCGGCCGCGGTGCCACCAGGCCGGTAGGACTGCGCGCCATACACCCACACCCGCTGACCGATCCTGGTCTTATCGACGCCAAGGCCGAGGGCGTCGATCACGCCGGCACCGTCGCTGTGCGGTACGACTCGCGGGTAGGGCATGGCCGAGCCCAGCCAACCTTGCCGCTTCTTCACATCGCCCGGATTCACCCCGGAGAACTGCAGGCGCACCCTGACCTCACCAGCCGCAGGTTCGGGCAGCGGCAGATTGCCGACCTGAAGTACGTCGGTGGCCGGTCCCTGGCGCTCGTACCAGGCTGCCCGCATCAAAATCCTCCGCACCCTCTGCTCCGAGGGCCCGCGCAGACCCTGAGCGGATCAGGCAGTAGCCGATACGTTCGGTGATCGAGGCACTACCGTAGGTCACATGCTGAAGGGAAGGCCCCTCGTACAGCGTCATCCGGGACGATGGCTGGCGGCAGGCGTGGTCCTGTTCGTGTCGGGCCTAGCGCTCCTGACGATAGCGGGAAATCTGGGTGTGGGCGGCCCTGGCGAACCGATTACGGCACTTCCAGTGCCCGCGGTCCCGCCCGCAGAGACGTCCGGACCGACGCGGCCCCCCGCCACCTGCGCCAGCACCGGCAACGCGGACTCCGGGAGCAGCATCGCCGCAGGCGGTGGCACCGGCGCCGGTCGAGGGACGACGAGCGGAACCCGAAACGACGGCAAGAAATGAACTGGAATCGGCGCAGCCGCGGATACCAAGTTCGCAGCCAGTACCGACACAAACAGCGCAGGCACCGGGAGAGCCGATTTCGACAATCGTCACCGCCGTGGCCGGCATGATCACCGCTGTGGCCGGTGTAATCGCAGCCATAACCGGTTTTTTGGCATTACAACGCCAACGCCCTGCTTCAGATCTTCACAGTACGAGTAAATGAGTAAAGGTGGCGTCGGCGAGCTTGTGGCTGAGATCCAGTAGCGCGCGCATACTGTTGCAGAGTCATCGTCGGGCCGGATGGAGCCAGTATGGAGATCGGATACACCCTGATGACCGAGCAGTCCGGGCCGGTCGACCTGGTTCGGTACGCGGTGGCCGCAGAGCAGGCGGGTTTCGCCTTTGAGGTATGTAGCGACCATTACTTCCCGTGGTTGGATGCCCAGGGCCATGCGCCGTATGCCTGGAGCGTGCTCGGCGCCGTGGCGCACGCCACCGAACGAGTCGAACTCATGACTTACGTGACATGCCCGACCTTCCGGTATCACCCGGCGGTCGTAGCGCAGCAGGCCGCCACGATGGGGTTGCTTTCCGACAACCGGTTCACCCTGGGCCTGGGGTCGGGGGAGAACCTCAACGAGCATGTGGTGGGGTTCGGCTGGCCGTCGATCGAGGTGCGTCACGAGAGGCTTGCCGAGGCACTGCGGATCATCAATGCGTTATTCGATGGTGGTTATGTCACCCGGCGCGGCCAGCATTACCAAGTCGACTCGGCGAAGCTGTGGGACCTGCCCACGCAGCGGGTACCGATCGCGGTCGCGGTATCAGGTAGCCGATCCTGCGAGGCGTTCGCGCCGCTGGCCGACCACATGGTCGCCGTCGAGCCGCAGGCGGAGCTGGGCAGAATGTGGGACGCGGCGCGGCCTGGCAAGGGTCCCAGCCGTCGGATCGGTCAATTGCCGATCTGTTTCGACGCTGACCGCGATGCTGCGATCACCAGGGCGCACGAGCAGTTCCGCTGGTTCGCCGGCGGATGGAAGGTCAACGCCGAGCTACCTTCCACCGCAGGATTCGCAGCCGCCAGTCAATTCCTGCGACCTGAGGACATCGCCAAGAACATTTCCTGCGGGCCCGATGTCGCTGCCCACGTGGCGGCGGCGCGTCCGTTCGCCGAGGCCGGGTTCACCGATCTCGCTTTGGTGCAGATCGGTGGGGCGCCACAGCACCAGGAGCCGTTCCTCGACTACGCCGGAGACGAGCTACTAACGGCGCTGCGCGCGGAGTTCGGCGTGGGCTGAAGCGAGAAATGCGTTGATGCGGGGTGTCAGCACTGCTCGAAGGTGAACACGGCCTGCAGGACGTGCTTGCGGTGGGCGTCCAGGTCGGCGAGCAGCGCGGGCGCTTCGGCCAGTGGTAGCAGGTCGGTCACCAGATGCTTGCGGATAGCGGGGCCGTCGATGCGCAGCAGATCGAGTGTTTCGGCAGAAAGCCGCTCCCGATCCCAGTAATGCGCGAGCCCGCGGGGTACCCGGCCGATCTGCGCACTGCGCAGGGTGAGGCCGTTGTGGTGAAACTCCTCACCCAGCCGCAAGGCGTCCGCGCCCGCCTGGTGGAATGCGAGGTCAATGGCGGTGCCTTGCGGGCGTAGCAGCCGTAACGCTAGCCCAAGGGTGGCAGCTTGCCCGCGGCACTGGAACACGACGTCGGCGCCACGATCAGCGGGTCCATGGCGCCAGCGTGCCTTCAGACTCGGTGCCGGGTCGGCCGAGTT
>JBGSWT010000516.1:0-9465 GCA_041751815.1 Pseudonocardiaceae bacterium | reverse complement strand
GCCGAACTCGCCGATCGCGGGTTGCTGGCCGAGCCCGACGACGTGTTCTTCCTCGATCTCATTGAGGCCCGGGCCGCGCTCGACGGTATGGACGTCCGAGGTGTCGTCGCTGCGCGCCAGGAGGGCTACCAGCGGGAGCTGCGGCGCCGGCAGGTGCCGCGGATCATGCTGTCAGACGGCAACGTGCCCGAGACGCTCGCCACCTCCGGTCTGGTACCGGTTGAGGGACAACTGGCCGGTACACCCGCCTCCGCCGGCACCGTGACTGCGATTGCTCGGGTCGTGCTCGACCCGGTCGGAGCTCACCTGGAGCCGGGGGAGATCCTCGTCGCGCCGTCCACCGATCCCGGGTGGACGCCGTTGTTCCTCACGGCGGGCGGACTGGTCATGGAGATGGGCGGGGCGAATTCACACGGTGCCGTCGTCGCCCGCGAGTACGGCATCCCCGCGGTGGTCGGGGTCCCCGACGCGACCCTGCGCATTACCACCGGCCAGCGGATCACCGTCCACGGCGCGACGGGCCTTGTCGAATTGCAGTAACCGGAGACTTGGCTGCGCTACGGAATGAGCTGGTTCCTCCGTAAGTTGGTGAGGTTCCGTAGCAGGCTGGTGTGGGTGTCCTGGCAGCAAGTGAAGCCGGCCTGACGGATCTTGATGGTGCTCTGCACCATGTCGTAGTTGGTGTTGAGCCATCCGTCCACGAACGGCCACGACGCGATCGCTGGGTAGGGAGTTCGTCGCAGGTTGTACTTTTCGACGATGCGGTCCCACACGGGTTCCTTGTCCGACATCTGCTCTTGTAGGGACAGGGGCTGCGGCGGTGCGCTTGGCATGTCGAAAAAGCCGGCGAGGTCAGGCCACAGGTGCTGCCATCGGAAGTGGTCGCCGTTAATGACGTTGAAGATTTCGTCGCGGGCAGATGGCGCGACCAGAGCCCATTCGACCGCTCGAGCCAGGAGATCAGCATCGGTGGTCTGATGCAGCGCCGTCCACGCGCCATGACTGCCCGGGAAACGCAGAGGGACCCCGAGTTCCCTGCTGATCGCCGCGAAGACCGCCAGGCTGGTGAGAATGTTCATCGGTGACCCGGTGCTCGGGCCGAACACCCCGTCTGGGCGCAGCACCGTCCAGCCGAAACCGCGCGCGTGCGCCCGCTCTCGGAGCAAATCCTCTTGCTCGTTGTAGAAGATCGGGCCGAGGAAACGTGGGTCGCTTTCTTTGGCCGGGGTCTTGTAGGGGCCGAGGTGCTCGCCATAGGACTTGCCGCCGCCGATGAGCACGACATGTTCCAGTGCGGCCGCGGCAGCCTCGAGCGCAGTCAGGGTGTTGGCGAGCATCTCGAGGTTGGGCTCGACCATGGCGGCCATGGTCGAGCGCTCGGCGTAGCCGGCGTAAACGAGGTGGGTGATCTCGCGACTTTCGGCGAGAGCGTGGGTTGCTTGATCGGGATCGAGTAGGTCCAGTGAGATGTGGCGGGGTGGCTGGAGCCCGTTGAACAGCTCTTCCAGCGGGCCGCGCCGGGCGGCGGTGGTGACCGTCCAGTCCGGTTGCGCGACGAGATGTTCGCTGACCGCGCGGCCGACGACGCCGTGGGCGCCGATCACCAGGACGTGCCGCTGGTGGGTGGATGTCGCGCTAGTCATTGATCCTTGCTGTCGGTCAGGGGACGGGGGTCGAACGTGACGCGGATAACGGTGATCTTGCCGTTCTCGACATGGCTCCAGTTGGCAGTCGGCACCGGGGGCGCCACCGACGTGTGGAGGTCGAACCACGTGAGCACGTCGGGGCCGTCGACGAACCGCTTGTGCACCACGATGTCGGTGAGGATCTGTGACATCCCCTGCAGGCCCTTGACGCAGTCCTCGGCATTGTCCAACTGTGCGAACGGGCCGGCGAAGGTGACGTCGTCGGCCAGGATCGACCGCAGGGTGTCGAAGTCCTTGTCTTTCCACGCGCGGAAGTAGGTCGCGGCGAGCGAGCGCGGGTCCTCGGCCATCAGGAATCCCCTTTCTTGCACACTCTCGACCATAGACGCCCATCTCCCTATGAGCCCGGTGACGGCGGCGACATCGCCAGTCACCTCGCCGCCCCGGCCGTTCGCGTAGGCGCTCTTCTGTCGCCGAGCTCGACACCAGGGCTGTCCGAAGCCGCTCCCGCAGCCCTGATGTCGAACTCGGCGAAGGTAGGGCTGTGACGCGCGGCGGCCCGACTCATTTTCACGGAAGTTCTGGCTCCCCTTGAGCCGAATCGAAGTGTCGCTCAGCCCGGGCCAAGGTAGGCCGATTCGAGCACCAGGTCTTTGATCCACGACTGGTATTCGACATGCGTCTGATGCTCGGTCGTGCGCCAGGTCCTGCCTTCCTGTTTTTTCATATATGCCCGATACTCCGGCGCGCCCGGGAACTTCACGTTGTCGGCTACCACCACGGATCCAGGGCGCAACCAGCGCTGGCTCAGGATGCGTTCAAGGTCGGGTAAGTAGGCTGCTTTGTCGTGGTCGATGAACGTGAAGTCAATGCTGCCGTTGGTGAAGCCGTACTCGGCCCGTAGCCGTTCCAGCGTCGACCCGCCGTCGCCGAGATGGCCGACGACGACCGTCACACGATCGCCGACACCGGCGTGGTCCCAGATGCGACGGGCGATCTCGGCGTTCACCGGATTCAACTCGATCGAATAGAGCCGGGCGTCGCTCGGCATAACGCGGACCATCCGCAGCGCGCTGTAACCGCAATACGTACCTAGCTCCAGGAGGCGCCTGGGGCGGACCCGCCGGACCGCACCGTCGAGGATTTCACCTTTTTCGTCCCCCACGTTCATCATGAAGCTGCGGTTGTAGCAGAAGTCATCGATCACCCGGATGGCATCGTCGACGTCACCTTGCCTGGCGTGTGCCAGGACGTAGGCGGCGAGAGCTTCCTCTCGTGCGTCACCGACCTGCCCATCCGAGCGCAGACGTCGCACGGCCACCAGCAAGCGCAGGAAGGATCTCCGCAGGAACGGCACCCGCTTACTGCCTAGTTCATTGGCGGCGACCACCGCGCCCAGTGACGCGCATGCCCACAGTGCCCATCGTGGGATACGCCGCGCGATGCTTCTCATGCGCACTCCCTTCCGTAGGTGTCACTCCATCCTTCCCCAGGGATCACGATGAGCTGCGCCATGGTCATGGGATACTGACCGTGGCGGCAACGAGGTCTCCTTGATCCGGGTCGACTGCGGGTGGGGGGTGTTCGCCGAGTGACCGGTAACGCGATCTCGCACGGACCGGGTCCGCACGATGAGGCGACGCTGCTGAAGCGGGTGGCCGACGATCGGGTGCGACTGCTGAGGTTCCTCTACTGCGACCCGAGCGGTGTCATCCGCGGCAAGCAGGTGCACACCGCGCGCCTGGCCGGGACTGTGCAGGCCGGACTAGGCCTGACTCGGGCGCAGAACGCCGTCAACCTGCTTGACGACCTCGTGCCGGTCACCGACATGGAGCCGATAGGCGAGGTGCGCATCGTGCCGGACCCCAGCACGTACGTTCGGCTGCCGTGGCTCGACGGAGTGGGGAGCGTGCTGTCAGACCAGGTCGACCACGCGGGCCGGGATTGGGGTTGCTGCCCGCGGACGTTTTTGCGACGGACGGTGGCCCGAGCGGCCGAGGCCGGAATCCGAGTGCGTGCCTCGTTCGAGAACGAGTTCTATCTGGCGCAAACCTCCCCGGAAGGGCCGGTGCCGTGGGGCAACGGCCCGGTCTACTCGTCAGCAGGTCTCGATCGTGCGGTGACGGTCATGAATGACATCGCCGACGCGCTGGTCGAGCAGGGGCTGGTTGTCGAGCAGGTCATCAACGAGTACGGGCCGGGACAGCAGGAAATCTCGATCCGTTACGACGACGCATTGGCGGCTGCTGACAACCAGCTCCGATTGCGCGACACCGTGCGCGGGGTCGCCGAGGTGCGGCACGGCCTGCTCAGCTCGTTCGCGCCGCGGCCGTTTCCGGACGCGATCGGCAGCGGCGCGCACCTGCACTTCAGCCTGTGGAGCACCGACGGTGCGACGAACCTGATGCATGAACCGGCCGACCCATTTGCGGTGTCTACCGTCGGCCGCGCTTTCCTGGCTGGGGTGCTGGACCATTTGCCGGCGCTCGTCGCGCTCACCTGCCCGTCCTATCTCTCCTATGACCGGCTTCGGCCCAGCGCGTGGGCTGGGTCCACGGTGTCCTGGGGTTATGACAATCGGGAGGCGGCGCTGCGCGTCGCTTCCCCGTTCCGGGGGCGCGAGCACGAGAGCACGAACGCAGAACTCAAGGCTTGCGACGCCAGCAGCAATCCCTATCTGGCCTTGGGTGGACTCATCCTGGTCGGGCTGGACGGCCTGACCCGTGGCCTGGACCTACCCGAACCGGCGTGGCATGACCCCGCGCTGATGACCCCGGAGCAGGCCCGCCGCTGCCGGATCACCGCACTGCCGGCAACGCAGGCAATCGCGCTCAGCCGACTGGAGACCGACGAGGTGCTCGTCGGCGGCCTGGGCGACCTGCTCACCCGATGCATCCTCGCCACCCGCCGTGCCGAGTACGACCGGTGCGTGCAGATGGGCGACGAGGCAGTACGCAGGGCAACCTTCGCCCTCTTCTAGCGAACTGCCTGATACATCTCGATGAAGTGTTCCATGGCCTCGTCGACGCCCGCACGGTCACCGGTGGCCAGCAGGTCCAGCAGCAGACCCCGGACGACAGCGATTCCCAGCCGAGCATTGGCTCCAGCCGCCGATACTGGGATGCCTTGGCGATGGTTCCACTCGGTCAGCGGTGCCAGCCAGCCCTCGACGATGCCCTCCAGCAACGGGGCCGCGCAGGGATCGCCTTGTAGTGCTCGGCCGTACATCTCGAAGAACAGTCGCTCGTGCGGCCACATCGCCGGATCGGACAGCCGCCGCCAAAAACGCCGAGCGATATCCGGCGGAGAGCCCACGGGATCGAGCGCGAGTTCGGCGAACACCTCGCGTTGCCGTTGTTCCATCGTGCGCACGACCTCGATAAGCAGGCCTTCCTTGGAACCGAAGTGATAGATCAGCATTCGATGACTGGTGCCGAGCGCCGCGGCCAACCGCCGCAGCCTGATCTCGCCGGCGCCGTTGGTCGCCAGGTAATCGACGGTGCCGGCGAGTAGCCGTTGTTTCGGATCAGTCATCCTCGAAGATCTTCTCCAGGCTCCACTTGCCTACACCTGAACCAGATGGTACATGTACCAAGTGGTTCACAGGCAACACGTCGACGTCCAGGTCCACACGTCTGCTGACGCCGCCACCGTGTACGCATTGCTGCGCGACGGCGCGACGTGGCCGATGTGGTCACCGATCGATTCATTCCAGTTGGAGCGGGCCGGTGAGCGGGAACCGGAGGGACTTGGTGCGGTAAGGATCTTCCGCAAGGGCCGGGTGATCGGTCGAGACGAAATTGCCGGATTGGTTCCCGACCGCAGGTTCAGCTACCGGCATCTGACTGGACTTCCGGTCCGTGACTACCGCGGAGACATCGACCTCGAATCAACCGGGGGCGTCACAGCTATCCGCTGGCACGTTTCTTTCACGCCGGTGGTGCCCGGCACCGGATGGCTGTGGCGTTGGGGGATTCAGCGATTCGTGAGGCAGTGCGCGCAGGGCCTGGCCGCCCACGCGTCAGCGGGTCCAGGCACGATCATCCACGCGGATCTTTAAATCGTCAGCCGGCGATGTACTATTTTCGCTGTGCTGACATGTGAGACGCGCGAGTTGGCGCTGGCTCGGCTGGGTCGGGCGCTGGCCGATCCCACTCGATGCCGGATTTTGGTGGCGTTGCTGGATGGCGCGAACTATCCGGGCCAGCTGGCGGCACAGCTTGGACTGAGCCGCTCGAATGTGTCCAACCACCTGTCCTGCTTGCGTGGGTGCGGTCTGGTGGTAGCCACGTACCAGGGCCGGCAGGTCCACTACACCTTGGCCGATGCTCACTTGGCCGCTGCCCTGAGCGAACTGGTCAAGGTCGTGCTTGACCCGAGCAGCAGCTCCGCGCTGGCCGTCGATCGGACCCAGGCATGCATCGATGACCAGGCCGTGGAGGTGGGTGCCCGGTGACCGCCGGGCTGCATGCCGGTCGACGCGCGGTGCTGTCCCGCCGGGTCCGGCTGCTGGTCGCCGCCACGATCAGCTACAACGTGATCGAGGCCGCTGTCGCGATCTCCGCGGGTGCCGTGGCCTCTTCAACTGCATTGATCGGCTTCGGCTTGGACTCGGTGATCGAGGTGGCCTCGGCGAGCGCGGTGGCCTGGCAGTTCTCCGGAAGCGATCCCGAGGCTCGGGAACGCACCGCCCTGAAGATCATTGCGCTGTCCTTCTTCGCGTTGGCTGGCTACGTCACGGTGGAGTCGGTGCGTTCTCTGACCGGCGCGCAGGACGCCAAACACTCCACGGTAGGCATCGTGTTGGCTGCGGCGTCATTGGCGATCATGCCGGTGCTGTCCTACGCCCAGCGTCGCGCTGGTCGGGAACTCGGGTCTGCCAGCGCAGTCGCCGATTCCCGGCAGACCTTGCTGTGCACCTACCTGTCCGGCGCACTGCTGGTCGGTTTGCTACTCAACAGTCTGTTCGGTTGGTCGTGGGCAGATCCGATCGTCGCCCTGCTCATCGCCGGCGTGGCCGTCCGGGAAGGTCAACAGGCCTGGCACGGCAAGCACTGCTGCGGGGTCGTCGATGAGTGCTGATACGCTGCGTGCGGTTGTCGAGGCCCTGCGCCTGGTGGACCACCATGTCCACGGTGTTGCGACGGATAACGTCGCCGGTGCTGGGTTCGAGGCCGGCCTTACCGAATCCCCGTGGCCAGCACCTGCGGGGACAACCCACTTGGATTCGCAGTTGGGCTTTGCGGTTCGCCGCTGGTGCGCCCCGGTGCTCGACCTGGCCCCGCACGTGGACGCCGACACCTATCTCGCCCGCCGCCAAGAGCTCGGCGCGAAAGAGGTCATCCGCCGGTTTCTCGCGGCGAGTGGCATCGGATATTTCCTGGTCGACACCGGCTACCGCGCCGAGGCCACCCTGGGACCGCTCGAGATGGCGACCGCCTGCGGCGCGCCCGCAGCGGAAATCGTGCGCCTCGAGGCAGTCGCCGAGGAGGTGGCGGCTAGTGGTGTGGACGCGGCCGGGTTCGCCGACCGGTTCGCCTCGACCCTCGACGAGCGGGCACGGCACGCCGTGGGGCTCAAGTCCGTCGTCGCTTACCGGTACGGCCTCGACTTCGATCCCCAGCCACCCAGCGTCGGCGAGGTACGCCGTGCTGCCGGCCAATGGCTACAGCGCCGAGAGACCGGCGAGCGACGTCTGACCGATCCGGTGCTGCTGCGCCACCTGCTCTGGAGGGGCCTCGAACCCGGTCTACCGCTGCAGTTTCATGTCGGGTACGGAGACCCTGACCTGACTTTACACCGCTGCGATCCCTCGTTGATGACCGAATTCCTGCGCCGGGCGCAGGCTCGCCATGTTCCGGTAATGCTGTTGCACTGCTACCCGTATCACCGCACGGCCGGGTATCTGGCTCACGTTTTTCCGCACGTGTACATGGACGTGGGATTGGCGGTGAATTACACCGGGACGCGTTCCCGTGCCATTGTCGCAGAATCGCTGGAGGTGGCCCCGTTCGGCAAGGTGCTGTTCTCCTCCGATGCGTGGGGGCCCGCTGAGTTGCACTACCTCGGAGCGGTGCTGTGGCGGCGTGCCATGGCCAGCGTTCTCGGCGAGTGGGTGGAGGCGGGGGAGTGGTCCCGTGCCGACGCGGAGCGCGTCGCGCAGATGGTGGGCGCGGGCAACGCCAAGCGCGTCTACCGGCTGGAGGAATGGGGGTGTTCGTGATCGTCGCCATGGCCGGCTTGCCCGGAGTAGGCAAGAGCACCTTGGCGGGTGCTCTCGCGACTCGGCTTCATGCGGTCGTGCTGGACAAGGACCGCATCCGCGCTGGGCTGTTCCCACCATCGCATGTGCACTACACCGACGACCAGAACGACTTCTGTGTCGATGTGATGTACCGCACGACCGAGTGGCTGCTGCGCCGCGGCCATGAGTCGGTGATTCTCGATGGCTGCACCTACACCCGCGCCAACCAGATCGCCGCCCTTCGCCAGATGGGGGCGGACCTGGGTGAACCGTTGCGGGTCATCGAGTGCACCTGCGACGACCAGCTCGCTTTGGCGCGCATCGCCGACGACGGCAACCACCGTGCCGGCAACCGCGACGCAGTGCTGTACCGGGAACTACGCGCTGCGGCACAGGACATCACGGGTCGCAAGCTGGTCGTCGACACGGGCCGTCCCCTCGCGGCGTGCGTCGCCGACTGCGTGGCGTACGCCAGCTCTGGAGCTTAATCTCAACGCGGCTCACTCACCCGCCGAATGCTCTCACTGTTATCGTGATCCGCCCGCACCTCAGTCCGTAAGGTTTGGTTATGCCGCGCACGCGCTCGATCCGGATCGGCACCCGCTCCAGCCCGATGGCTTTGCACCAGGCCGAGCAGGTTGCCGCTGCGCTCGAGGCTCACGATCCCGCGGTCAGCACTGAACTGATCAAGATCACCACGTCCGGGGACCAGTGGATGGGTGACCTGGCCGCTCTCGGTGGTAAGGGCGCCTTCGTCCGGGAGATCGACCGCGCGCTGCTCGATGGTGGGGTCGACCTCGCGGTGCACTGTCTGAAAGACATCCCCGGCGACGTGCCCAGCCCCGAAGGCCTCGCCTTCGCCGCGTACTTGGCGCGGGAGGACATCCGCGACTCGGTGATCTCGCGCACCGGCGCACATCTGGCGCAGCTACCGGACGGCTCAGTCGTGGGGACCAGCTCTGTGCGCCGCGCCGCGCAGCTGCGGCTGCACCACCCGCAGCTGCAGGTCACGCCGCTGCGGGGCAATGTCAATACCCGGCTCATGCGGCTGGACACTGGGCACTTCGACGCGATTATCGCTGCGGTGTCGGGCCTGCATCGCGTGGGGCAGGCGGATCGGATCACCGAGATCCTGCCGTTGGAGACGATGTGCCCGGCGATCGGCGCCGGCATCATCGCGCTGCAGTGCCGTGCTAGTGACGACGAGAACCGGGCGTTGGCCGCCCGGCTGGGTGACGACGAGACCACCCGGCACGCCATCGCCGAGCGCGCCATGCTGCACGCCCTGCAGGGCCACTGCAACTCACCCATCGCGGGCTATGCCACCACCGAACGCAGCGGCAAGCTGACCTTGCGCGGCACGGTGTTCAATCTCGACGGAAGCCAATGGCTCGACTCCCACCATTGGGGCGTGCCGGAGGATCCTGCCGCCCTGGGGTACTTCGTCGGTGCCGACTTGCTGCGCCAGGGTGCCCGCGCGCTCATCGACTCCATCGCGCACTGAACTGTCGCGGCTGTGTTCAGCCGCCCCGCACCGTCCGCGCCACCAGCGCCCGGCTCAGGCCTGGCAGCGCG
>JBGSWT010000515.1:0-1731 GCA_041751815.1 Pseudonocardiaceae bacterium | reverse complement strand
GGCGCCGAACGCGGCCCACTGCCGGCCGTAGGCACGGGAGGTGTTGAGGGGCACGGCGTCCAGGATGCGCCGCCGCGTGCCCTCGGACACGGACCGATCGGCGTCGGCGTGTCCGACGACCACGCTGGCACCGTCGACCGGCACCAGCTCAGCACCCGCAGCGATCATGTCCGCACCCCGTTCTAGCTCCCGATATGGTATGTTATCAGGAGTTAGGTCAGCACCCGTCCTTGTCCGCTATGCCGCGGGCGCACCAGCATGGCGCTGGATAGAGTGCTCGCTCATGCCCGTGCAGTACAGCCGGACCGTGGACGACGCCTGGCGGCGTCTGCGCTCCCTGCGTCACAGCCCGCCCGACTTCGCCGCCAGAGGCGAACGCAAGGACACCTTCTCCGCGGCACTGGAGCAGTCCGAGCAGTTCTTCCGCGCCGCCGACTCGGTCGGCTACGAGAGCAAGCCGGTGATGCTCTACTACGGCCTCAGCCAGGCGTCCCAGGCGATCCTCGCCGCCAAGCAGGACCCGCGGGTCAACAAGCAGACCGCCACCAGCCACGGCACCGACTGCCCGAATCGCGGCCAGATCACCGACGTCGGCGATCTTGAGGTCTGCGACGCGCGGACCCGGACCGGCGCACCGCCAAAGGGTGGGGCGTTCCAGCTCCTCGGGGGTGCGCTCGACTCACCGACCCTGCCGAACAGCACCCCGCTGCGACAGCTCTGGATCAGCCTGCCCGAGGGCGTCGAGCTACCCCCGACGAAGACGGGCAACCTGTTCGGGGCCGCGCTGCTCGAACGACACGACGGGCACGACTACGGCAAGGCGTTTCAGGCGACGACCCGTCGCGTCGGGAAGCTCGCGCACCTCCCGTACGACCTCATGCCGCTCGACGTGGCCGAGGTCGAGCGGCGGATCATCGAGCGTTACCCGGCGCTGCGGAACTTCCGCGTGATGCCCAACTGGCAGGGCTGTCCCGACGTCGCGCACTGGGTGTTGCTGCTCGACCCGCAGGGGCTGCGGACGTCCCTGTCGTTCGACCGCGGCGGCCGGGCGATGGAGCACAGCGACGTGTTCGGCATGGTGGAGCTGGGCCCACGGGCCTACGGCGATGGCGCGGCCAAGAGCATATGGATACCGCCGACGCTGGCCGGCAACACCGCCCCGCTGCATCCGCTCGCCACCTGGTATGCGGTCCTGTTCGGGCTGTCCGAACTCGCCCGCTACCAGCCGACCACGTGGGCCAAGGCAATCAACATCAACACCTCGGCCGACGCAACCGCCCTCGAACACCTCGTGGGTACGGCGCACCTGGCGTGCGTGAACCTCATCGCCGAGCTGTTCGAGGTCCGGCACCCTCCCAACGACAACCAGCCCGAGGGATGGCGCGAGCACACCGAGCGAGTGTTCGCGTGGCAACGCCAGCAGCAGGCCGCGACGTAGCGAAACGCGCCACCCGCGGCACGCATCTCCCTAGCTGACGGGGCAGCGCTCGACGTCAAGCCCCCGGCGGACAGCTCCCACCGGTAACCGGACACTGCCTGGCGTCGTACGGCTTTCCCAAGCTGGTTATGAGCGCCTGGTGCTCGGCGCTGTACTGCCAGCTCAGCCACCGACCGATGCAGATGATCGTCACCAGGCGCGCGCCGGCCGCCTTCAGCGCGAGCGCCGCCGACTGCGCCTTGCCACCGGAGACCCAGGTGTCGTCCACCACCAGGACGTGACGGCCGGCCACG
>JBGSWT010000514.1:0-5504 GCA_041751815.1 Pseudonocardiaceae bacterium | reverse complement strand
TCGGTGGCCAGCAAGATCCGCACCGGGTGCTCGCCGGGTGCCTTCTGGAACGCCAGCCGCAGCTGCTCGCGCTCGTCGCTGGCCAACCCGCCGTTCAGCTCGGCCAACCGCGCCCCACCCAGACCTTGCTGGCGCAGCAGGCCGGCCAGCCAACGCTGGGTGTCGCGGTACTCGGTGAACACCACGACCCGCTCGTCGGTCCAGTGCCGGTCCGGCCGGCACACCGCGGTGAGGTAGGTGATCAGCTCGCGGGCCTTGGCGTCAGGCTGTGCCTCGTGGGCCAGCGCCCAGGTCTCCATCCGCTCCAGCAGCGCCGACTCGTCGTCGTCGACGTCGGGCTGCATCGGCCGGGTACGTGCCAGCACGTCGTCCTCCGCCACGGCGAGCTGCTCGTCGTCATAGCCGGCGAGGTCGTCGTAGAGCTCTTCCATCCACTCCGGCACCGCCGCATCCCGTGGCTCGGTGAGTCCGTGCTTGGTGCGCAGCGTCTCCCGGTAAACCCCGACAGTGTGCGCGAACGCCGCCGGGCTGGAGAACAGCCGCTTCTTCAACAGCAGCGTCACCAGGTCGGTGGCCTTGCGGCCGCGCGGGGAGACCAGCTTGCCGCGCCGAGCCTTCGCGAACCGGGCAAGCAAGGCGTGGATCTCCCGCTCACTGTCCGGGTACTCGACGGGGATCGCGCCGGAGCGTCGCGCCACGAACCGCGGTGTGCCGTCGACATCGACGATGTCACGCTTCAGACGGCGCACCACGGTGTCGCGCACCGCGGCCGGATCCGGTGTGACGCCACGGGCGAACCGCTGGTCGTCAAGGATCTCCAGCAACGCGGTGAACGAGGCCGGGTAGCCGTTGTGCGGGGTGGCCGACAGGAACAATCGGTGGGTGAAATGTGGTGCAAGGCCGCGGATCAGCTTGGTCTGCTGCGAGTCGACCGCGTACACCTGCTGCGGCGCGGCCGGCGCCACGTGATGGGCCTCGTCCAGGATCAGCAGATCGAAGGTGCGCGGCAACGACGGCCCGTCAGCGGGCAGTACCTCGGCGAGCAGCCGCTGCGCCTTGGGCATCCGCAGCCAGGGCAAGCTGACGATGCTCAGCGGGTAAACCTCGAACGGGTTGGCCGCGCTGCCGTATTCACGCCGGACCGCAGCGCACCGCTCCGAGTCAATCACCGTGAAGTCGAGACCGAACTTCTCCGCCATCTCATCGCGCCATTTGATCGTCAGCCCGGCGGGGCAGACCACCATGATCCGGCGGCTGCGGTGGCGCAGCAGCAGTTCCTGCGCGACCAGGCCGGCCTCGATCGTCTTGCCCAGGCCGACGTCATCAGCCAGCAGCAAGTTGACCCGGGGGGCGTCGACCGCACGGACCACCGGTTCGAGTTGGTAGTCCTCGATGGCCACACCGGACCGAAACGGCGACTGCAACGTCTTCACATCCGCCGAGGTCACCGCTGTCCAACGCACCGCATCCAGAAACGCTGCCAACCGCTCCGGCGGATCGAAGCCGTCGGTGGCCACGTCCGGCAGGGATCCCGCGGGCAGCACCCGGCGGCCCGGTTCGACGTCCCAGACCACCTCCAACGTGTCGCCGAGGCGGTCCACGCTCTGCAGGGCGACTACGTAGCGCGCTCGGCCGGTTCGACGTCGCTGACCACCCACTGCTGGCCGCGCACCGACACCAACGCCCCAATCGTGGGACGCTCCGCCGTCGAGCTCGTCACCGTTGTCCTCCTGAGATCGCTAGACAGCTTGGCAGTCGTGCCAGATTCGACCGCCGGTGGGCAGAGACTGATCTACAGCCCGTCCGATCACCTGACTTGCATCATCGGGCGAGCCTCGGACGTCGACACCAATGATGGCCACGTTCCCGAGGTTTCCCGCCGGACCGTGCACGCGCAAGCGCCGGGCTGTGGCAACCGCGATGGCGGGGTGGACGAGCAGCGCCGTGGATCCGAGTGTTGTGGTGCGGTAGGCGGTCGCGTAGGTGAGGAGTTGGTGGGTGTCCGCGGCGCTGATCGCATCGCGGTCGTAGCTTTTGTGTTTGGCTCAACAGGCAGCAGCAGGCCGTTGACATGGCGCTTGCCGCTTGCGGTGGGAAGCGAGATGAGCGCGTCCGGACGCAACGGACGGCGGGGACGCTCGGTCTCCTCAACCTGGATGTCCGATAGACGTCCCGGCTCGATCGGCGCTCCGCCCATCCGCTCACTGACCTCCGCACTGAGCCGCGAAACCACTGCTTCCCACAACCTGTTCATGTTGATCAGTAGTCCGCGTGTGCTCCACGCGCCGTCGAGAAGGAAGGCGGTGACCCCGCCCCCGCCGAGCACGAGCCCCGCCCATGCGTGAGCCGGCCGATAACGAGCGTTCATCCGGTGATAACGGGCGGTCGCCGGCTCGGTTAGCTCTCTGAACCGCCTGCGGCGCAGCCAACGCCGCCAGCTTCACTGCTGGTCAGCGGTACTGTAGACGATGCGCGCCCGAAGAGATTCGAACTCCCAACCTTCTGATCCGTAGTGCGAAGTTCACCTGATATGAGTAGCACTACCGGGCATTTCGCTTGCCTCAGTTGCGTCGCCGAAGCACCAGCAACGCCCGGAGGACTGGAGTTAATGGACAGTCCAATGGACAAGATCCACGCTGGCGTCGATGCCGTACCGGAACACTTAGGTCTCTGGTCGCCAGACCCGCGGTGAGAGCCCACCACCCAGCAGCGTGACACTCCACGGACCCGGGCCGAGCTCTTCCCGACGGTCTTCAAGCGCCTGCCAGTGACGGATGACGAGATCGAGCTGCTGACGTGAGCCCATGTCCTTTTTTCCACCGAGCCACACCGTACGTAGGCCGACTTCGTTGAAGACACGCACTTCAAGCGGGCGGGTATGAATGCGGCGGTCACGCCTTATTGCGACCCAATTCCGTTCGGCCACAATCGGCATCCATCCAACATCGATGGTTCCAAGCGGAATCTCTGGCAGGTCAGGATGACCAGCGTAGATGACATCGTCTCGTGTCCTCGCAAGTAGCTTGCCGAGACCGAGGGCGCTCTCATCCACGAACCATCGAAGAGCCACCTTCCTGGATACCTTTCAGGCGGTCCGCGCCAGGCTCAGCTCGAAGCGCAAGGCCTGCTCCACTTGAGCAACCGTGAGATCGAACAGGTCGCCGATCATCTCGGTGGACTCACCGGCCCGAAACTGCTCGGCCACCACTTCAGTCGGCACCGCCCGCACCACTGGCCGCCCGTATTGATGCAGTGGATCGAGCGTGACCAGTCCTCCGAACTGCACGGGGACCACGGCGTTCGCCTCGCGGTCGGTGTCATCGACATACCGGAGATCACCGACAAAGCTCTTGACCGGAGCAGACATCATCGTTTGTCCGCTGCGGACCACGACGAGCATCTCGTGGCCGGTGATGCCCACCTCGCCCTGGACGTGGCGAACAAGCTCACGGCCGTCGATATCAACAAACGGCCTAGCGTGCGCGAGCGGATACCTACCGAATTCCTCGCGCAGTCGGACCACGGCAGGACGCAGGCGATGCATGGATGCACCGCGGGCACGGAACTCGGCGAGCAACCTCGTCTCGACGAACTCCCCCCATGTCACTTCCTCATCGCGGGTACGTTCGGCGCGAACCACCGGCGGGTAGTGCACCCCACCACGGTCGTAGCCATCGATCCACCGACGTGCCGTGCCAGGTGGCAGCACAAGAAGCCGATCGACGTCCGAGAGGCCGTAGACGCGGCGATCGAGCAGCGAAACCGTCACCGCTGAATCTTGTCACGTGTCTCCGACAGGAACACGCCGCTTCGTAGATACGACGCGTCCGAGCCGGATGCGGCTGCGAACATGCACCAGCGACGTCGCCTTCGACCACCGCGCGTTCCCACTCAAGCTGATCAACGGCGCTTCCAGCTCCGCCCCGGTGTAAGTCCTCGGAGAGTGTGGCCTGCACGATTCCGTGGGCGGTATCGAAGTAACGGTGGGCGAGGTGGTTGCCCATGCCGGCGACGTCGATCCAGGGGATGGCTGGTTCCCGCGCGAGCAGGTCGGGATCGACGGCTTTGACTGCTTCGCCGATTTCGATGAGACGAACTCGGACGGCGTCAAATACCAGCCCGTCATCGAGCTCGCCACGCGTGAGGTGATCGGCGATGGCAGCAGCAGCGGCGACGATGTCGTCCAACCGTTGGCCGGCTCACAGCGCGATCGCCGCACTCAAGACTTCATCTCGAATCGCAGACTTGAGCGCGGCGGCAGGAACGACGTCGACGTCGACACTGAGCAACTCCGCCAGCTCCCTGTTCAGCCCGGCCAACGACACGACGCCGACACCGTCGTCAAGGTCGACGAGCAGATCGATGTCACTGGTATCGGTGTCTTCGCCTCGGGCGACGCTGCCGAAGACACGCACGTTGTGCGCCCCGCGTCGAGCGGCAATCTCCATGAGAGCACGGCGGTGCCTACGCAGACGCCGACCAAGTCGCGTGTCGGGCAGCCCGAGCTGATTGTGTGGTGCAGGAATCAGGAGATCGGTCTGCGACAGTCGAGCCGCGGAATCCCTCGATGTGGTCCTCCAGCCGGCGCCACTCGACCAACAGCAGGTAGGTGCCCGGCTGCTCCACGCATCTGGACAAGGTCAACCGACCAAAGCCCACCATCCCGGCGATGATCTCTTTGGCCTCGGCGAACGCTACCTCGAACGCACGCTCCGCGCCGGGCTTGATGGACAACAGAGCATGCTCAAGGACCATCCGGCCATGATGCCGGTCGCCCGCCAGCGGATCCCCAAACGAGCGTATGGCTGCCCATGTGCTGAGCGCCAGGTCAGCGCGGGCTCGTTGCTTTCCCCTCGTCTAATCCAGAGGTGCACGCGCACGTGAAGGAAGCTGGAGGACGTGGTACGCCCCTTGTTGCGTGACGTTAGATGAGGTGTTGGACGAGCGTGGCGGTGGCAGGGGTGAGCTCGACAGTGCCCAGCGCGCCGTTGACGATCGCCAGCTGCGGCGGGATGTGTCCGAGGTCGACGTCGTAGAGCACCGGTACTGATAGATCACCAAGGGCGTGCACGAGCGCATCGTGCTGACTGAGATGACCCGACGGCGGGCCAGCCGAGCGGCCGACGAGCACGGCGTTGGCGCGGTCAAACCAGCCCGCCAGGCGCAGGTGGTGCAGCATCCGCGCCGCTGTGACTGCCTCAGCCTCGGCGACTTCAACGTAGACGAGCAGGCCCTCGGGGGCGTGTCGGGCGGCAAAGTCGGCAACGTCACCATAGGCCGAGCCGGGCAGCATCGACACTGTTTCCAAACAGCCGCCGATCATCCGTCCCGTCGCGCAGACCTCCGCCGCCACGCGGTCCTGCGCACCGAGCAGCTTCCACCGGCCCGGGGTGTTGAGCGTCATCTCCCGCACCTGCGGGTGGAAGGCGTAGTGGGCGTGCCGGCCGCTGCGGTAAGCCGTCGCGGCACCTTGCCGCAGCACACTTCCGGGGGGCGCGGTGGCC
>JBGSWT010000513.1:0-4670 GCA_041751815.1 Pseudonocardiaceae bacterium | reverse complement strand
GACCCCGCGCGGGCTGCTGAACTGCTCGGTTACCGGGCGCGGGTGGACTTCGCCGAGGGTGTCACCCGGTTCGCCACCGACCCGCTTCGTGAACCGGTCACCGCGTCGCCCTAAAACGGCGGGTGGTCGTCGCTGGGGACGGACTCCGGTGGCTGCGGCTTCGGTGCGAGCCCAGGCGGCGGCTGCGCCCAAATCTCCGAGGCCGCCCAGTCGGCGTCGACCGGGACCAGCAGCGGATTGAGGGCTGGTCGCCGTGGATGGGATCGGGTAGCGGCTCGAGAATCGGGGGGTGGTCGCCGGTGGTAGTGGTGGCCCAGGCGGCGGGTCCACACGACTCCATTCCAGTGACACACCGCGCACGAGCCGCACAGCTACCGGTGGCCGAGCTCCTCGGCGATGGCATCCGCCAGCGCTTGACGCGCAGCACGTTTATCGGGGTGTAACACGTCCAGTAGGCGCTTCAGGTCGTTGAGACTCGGCGCGTACGGGTAGTTCTGGTCCGCGTCCCAATGCAGCGAGTCTTCCTCGGTGTCGATCGCTGTGATGATGGATCGCCACGCCTGGGAGTGCCTGCCGACGCAGCTCGCACCGGGCAACCGCGGGAGGTCGGCCAGGATGCACTGGAGCAACCACACGGTGCCCTCACGATCCATAGCGCCAAGTGTCCACCCACCAGGCCGCGTAATCTTGAGTCACCTCGTCACCGGAGGTTTCGCCCCGGGGCGACGGCCCCGGGGCACGGTGAGAGGTTCCGGCGAGGAGAGGGTTCTGGTGGACGCTGACGACGCGCGGTCGATCGGTGCGCGCGCTCGCATGATCCGCGAGGCCCGGGGCAAGTCGCTGCGGGTGACCGCCGGGCTGGCCGGGATGAGCACGACGCAGCTGTGGCGGATCGAGCACGGCAAGTATGCCTTGGACAGCCTTTCGGAGATCGTGGCCTTGGCCAACGCGCTACAGATCGCCCCGAGCGAGCTAGTGAGGCTCCCGGTACCAGCACCCGCCAACGGACCCACTGACAGCGCTGTGGAGACGGTGCGCAACGCGCTGCTGGCCGTCGGCCGCAATCGCCCAGGCGGGCAGGTTGTCCCGCTGGACGTGCTGCGAACCAGGGTCATAGCGACGTTGGGCGCCCACTACAGCTGCCGGCACGACGCCGAGGTTGGCGCCACGTTGCCTGGCCTGATTCGTGACCTACACACCAGCATCGCGGCCGGGCGTGACGTCGCCGAGTTGCTTGATCTGGCAGTGCTGCTGCATTCGGGAGCCACCCCAGGTTGGCTGCGGGTTGCGGGTGCACCGCTGGATCTGCGTGCGCAGGCTGTTCAGCTAGCTCGCCAGGCAGCCCAGCACCGTGACTCACCGGCCGCGCTCGGTCTCGCCACCTGGGGGGGCCTGCACGTGCTGCTTTCCGCGGGCGAGTTCGATCTCGCCCTGGCCGAGCTGGACTCCGTGACCGTGCCGACGGATAGCCCCGAGTCGATGCAACTCGCGGGCATGCTCGCGCTGTCCAGGTCACTGGTAGCTGCCGCGGACTCCCGTCCTGGCGACGTCGCTGCACCCTTGGAGGTGGCTACCGAGCTGGCCGCGCGCACCGGGGACGGCAACGCCTTCTGGATGGGCTTTGGTCCCATCAACGCCGGGTTTTGGCGGATGAACGTGGCGCTGGAGGCCGGAGACCACCAGCACGCCGCCATCATCGCCGAGGGTCTGCGGCCCGAGGCCCACCCTTTTCGAGGATCTCAGGCCATGTACTGGGTGGACTACGGCCGTGCGCTGGCCCGGGTACGGGGCCGCCCCGAAGACGCGGCACTGGCCTTGCTCCGGGCGGAAAAGATTTCGCCGCGCCGCGTGCACCGGAATCCATACGCCCGCGAGGTGATCGCCGGATTACTCACG
Source organism: Pseudonocardiaceae bacterium (assembly GCA_041751815.1). Taxonomy (GTDB): domain Bacteria; phylum Actinomycetota; class Actinomycetes; order Mycobacteriales; family Pseudonocardiaceae. The sequence continues at coordinate 2,774 of JBGSWT010000513.1, read as the reverse complement.
CGCTTACACCGTGACTCGCCGGTCGGGCGGGAGCTGCGGAGGATGGCGTACAGGGCTGGCCTGCCGGTGTAGCCCAGCCGGGTGGTACCCGGCTGGCGTTCCCACTGCGGAACACCACCCCGCTTGATCGCATTCACTCTCGTCAACCGTGACCAACGGCGCTCGACTGCACGGTGATCCACGTCACCGCCTGCACCCGGCATCCCCCGACCGGCCCCTCACCCCCGGTGAGGCGCTGGGCAAGCTGTTCATGGACAACGCCGACCGAGGCGCGAACACCGCGAACGATGAGCTGGTCGCGGCGCTACGGCAACGGGCCCGGGCGACCCAAGATCGAGTCCGCGCCGATGAACGACGGTAAGCGCGACCCGAACCGCCGGGTGATCCATGTCCACTGCTCGGTGCACGGCGGTCCGCGGGGTTTCACCAACCTGGTCTGCACCAAACGCAACGGCGACGTTGAGTTGAATCCGCACGTCTCGGGTGGGTGTGTGATCGTCCTCGATGAGAAGGCCGCTACCGAGTTGTTCGACGCTCTCGGGCAGTGGTTGGGATGACGTGGTTCTGGATGTCGGCGGGGAAGCAGGGCACGCATCATCGCGTGCTGGATGGCGCCACGGTGCGTGCCGATTGCGGGACCAACCTCCAGGCGAGCGGGACACTACGGCTGGACCTCGCACCGGGTGAGAAGCCCTCCGACCCTGAGCAGATCTGCTCAGGGTGCCGCATCGTCTGGGACGGCTCCCGATGAACGCCGCGGACGCCGGGTGCCCGCACTGCGGCGCCGGTGTGCAACCCAAGCCCGCGCCGCCCAAGGTTGACGCCTGGTCGTGCACGGAATGGGGCCTGGACTTCGCGGTCACGGTGGTCAGCCCCGAGTTGGCTTCCCTCGTGAACCTGCTGCGCACAACCGCGTTCCTGGCCATGCTGCGAGCCGAGGTATTCGGCGCGGGCACTCGCCGAGCTGAACTTGATGATCCGCCCGTGGACGTGACGTTGCCCCCCACGCCGACCGGTCGCCGGTTGAGCTGCCCCACCGCTTCGCTCCTGGCGACCGGCCGGTTCCCACACCGAAGGCCCTGACCCCACTCAAGGATCGAGAACCCCATGACCTGGTATCAGAGCGCAACGGGCGTTTACCACCGAGGTGGAATCAGTCGGGGCAGCGCACACACCTGCTGCGGCATCCAGTTCCTGCCCGTGGCCCGCAGGCCTGCGGGCGAAGTGCCTGACGAGAAGCGGTGCCAGCAGTGCCGGGATTCCGACCCGGCCCGATGACCTTCGGCCACGTCCGGCCTGGCCGTATTCTCGGCCTCGAAGAGGGGGCGAGAGTCCGCACGTGTCCGACCAACGGCCCCAACAACACTTCGATGACCTCTACACGGTCGTCTACGCCCTGATCGATGACGCTAAGACCCGGCATCGGGTGGTGAAGCTGTACAAGGGCAGCCACGGTTCACCGGATCCGCATCCGGTGGTGGCCGACTACGGTGAGTTTTTCGCCGCTTCGGGTCGGGGTGTTCTGGGGTATGCCTGCGACCGTGTTCGGCCAGGCACGCACGACTACCGCGGGGCGGACCTGGAGAACTTCGACCGCTGCGCTCACCCCCGGGTACCCACCCGCCAGGTGTTCGATCTGTTGGCGCGCACCGGGCGCCGGGACGGGGAACTCACCGACGCTTACCTGACTTACCTGGCGACCCGACGCCACCGGCTCGGTGCCTACCGCGGCGGATCCAGCGGGTTTGACGATGAGTCCCGAGCGTTCGCGGCAGCGTACTTCCAGGCACTCGGGTTAGCGGTGGACCCGGACGACGTGCTGGTGTTCTGCGGTGGTTTCAAAGGCGTCCTGATCAGCGCTTGTGCGGCGGTGATGTCACTGCGCAGGCACGACGAGCTACGCCATATCGGTGGGCGGGTCCTCGCGCCGGTCGGCTATTACCAGTCCTTGCGCTTGATCCCGACGATTTTCGGTGGTGGCCTCGACGTCGCACCGGACCTGGACGGCAACACCGTCCGTGAGTGGCTCACCAGCACCCAGGGCCACGGTGGGCGCGTCGTGTACGTGCCGCTGGTCAACAACGCTGACGGGCGGGTGCTGACCCGGGACCGAGCGTGCTCGATCGCGGCCGCGGTGCTGGACCACAACCAGCGCCACCCCGCGGACCCGGTGTGGGTGGTCGCCGACGACGTCTACGCCGGGTCTTACCTGGGGGCCGTGACCGGGCAGCCGATCGGGGCACTGCACGGGATGGGCCAATGCACGATCACGGTGGTGACACCGTCCAAGACGGTGGCGCTGCCCACAGCCCGGGTGGCATTCGCGACCACGATCAGTCCGGGGATGCGCGCCGCGCTGGCCCACTACCGCACCGTGTTCAACTTCGGGCGCGTTCCACAGACCGGGGAGCTATCCGGGGTCGCCGCGCTGTGCCTGACCCCGCAAAGTTGGATCGAGGGCTGGAACACCGAATACCGCGGCCGGCTGGCCCTGTTCACCGCGGGCCTGCACGGCATCAATCGGGACCTCGGCGCCGAGGTTTACCGGATCCAGCCCCCGCCGGAGGGGGGCTGGTATTTCGCGCTGCGGGTGGCCCGGCACCTCCTGTTCCCGCCCGAGGTCTCCAGCGGGGTACACGCCGCCGCGGTGCTACTGAACTACGGCCAGGACCACCGAGAGTCCGGGGTGGCGATGCTGCCCGGTGAACTGTTCGGCTATGACCTGCACGGCCCGCAGTGGTGGCTGACGCTGCGAGGAAGCCTCGCCGCGGACC
>JBGSWT010000512.1:0-7378 GCA_041751815.1 Pseudonocardiaceae bacterium | reverse complement strand
CCTGCCCGCCGGTGTGCGACGGCGCACCCGTGCGCTATCCCGGCTGGCACGAGGCACAGCGGGCGCGAGTCAATCACCGCGACGGCGTACCGCTGACCGAACCGCTTTACCGGGAGCTGCGCGACGTGGCCGGCAAGCTGGAGCTGCGGTTTCCCGCTCCGATCGGCGCCTTGTGATGCGGCAGTTGCGAATCGGCGTCATCGGGCTGGGCTTCATCTCCCGCTTCTATCTCGCGGCGCTGCACCACATCCCGTCCTTGCGGCTGGCGGCGGTCTGCGACACCGACGATGCAGCGCTGCGACCGTTCCACGACCGGGTGCCATGCCACCGCGACCATCACGAGCTGCTCGCGCGTACCGATCTCGACGCAGTCGTGATCACCGTCCCCAACGACGCGCACGTCACCGTGGGCCGCGACGTACTGGAGGCGGGGCTGCCGATCTGCCTGGAGAAGCCCCTCGCGACGCAGCTCACCGAGGGCGAGCTGCTCATGGACTGCGCTCGCACGGCCGGGGTGTGCCTTTTCACCGCCTTCCATCGCCGTTACAACTGCGCTGTCCAGACGTTGGCCCGGCAGCTGGCGTCGCAGCCGCCTGTCGAGTCGTTGACCGTGCGCTACCTGGAACGCATCGAGGAGCACATCGGCCGGGACCGCTGGTACCTCGACCCGGCGCGCTGCGGCGGTGGCTGCGTCGCCGACAACGGCCCGAACGCCTACGACCTGGCCAGGCTCTTCCTCGGCGACCTGCAGGTGACCGACGTCGATATCGACCGGGACGACCACGGGATCGACCGGCAGGCCCGGGTGGTTCTCCGCGCAGCCTCGGGCGCGACGGCGCGGGTGCAGCTCGACTGGTCGTACGAGGGCGAACGAAAGGACGTGGAGATCCTCCTCGCCGACGGCAGCACGCACCGCGCTGACATGCTCCGCGGCTATCCCGGGTTCAAAAGCTCTCTCTGGCACGAGTACCTGGGCATCCTGAGGGACTTCGAACAGGCGCTGTCCCCGAGCGAACACCGAGCCGACGGCGGTCTCGCCGCCCTGGCACTGGTCGACGCAACCTACCGCGCCGAACGAGAGCGCAAATCCCTACCGACTCCCTACTGAGGACTGAGAGGCACCCTGATGCAGGAGGACGGGGCGAAACGGCCGGTAACCGGCACGCTGGTGAAAGTGCTGCTGCACCGCAAGGACGACCGCGGTATGGAGCTCGAGTCGTATGCCAGCCGCTGCGTGCGCCAGGGAGAGGTGCACGAACTCGTGACGACCGACCACACTCAGACCGCGCCCGGCACGCGCATCGACCGGGTCGGCTTCTTGGGATTCGCGGAGATCGCGCGTGCCGGAGTCATCGACCGAGGCGACGAGCTCTGGGTCAACGGACACCGTATCGGTACCGTCCTGGGCTTCGACGCCTGTCACTTTCCCAACCACTACAACGTGCTGATCACCGCCGATACGCCCCGCAGCGGTCTTGACCTCGCCCTCGAGCCCGAATCGGCTATCCGGTTCGAGCCCACAGCTCACACACCGCGGGCACTGTCCGAATAGCTGAATCAATCCGCACTTACGCCAGGCTTGCGCGCTTTGTCTAGCTTGTGTTTGACGGGTCCGTCACTGCCACCGAGTTTGTCGGCATTGACCGACCGAGTGAATACGGTGACTGACCTGATTGAAGGCTAGCGAATGAGCTTGCGGGAGGCAGTGTGGACCGCGCTGCGGGGTTTGCGGGCCAACCGGTTGCGCTCCACGCTGACCATGCTTGGCATCATCATCGGAGTCGCGGCGGTGATCCTGCTGGTCGCGATCGGCAATGGGGTACAGACCTCAGTCAATGAGCGCGTCGAACCGCTGGCCAACCTGATTACCGTCGTGCCGACGGCCGGCAACGTCACCGGCGGCGCCCCGAAGGATCTGACCGACGCTGACGTCGCGGCGCTTCAGAAGCCCGACCAGGCCCCCGACATCGCCAGCGTCACTCCCGCCAGCACCGGTCAAGCAGTGGTCGAAACCGACACCACCGAATCACGCACGTACATCGTCGGCTCCACCGAGCGCTGGCTCGAGGTCAACAACCGGAAGCTTGAGAACGGATCGTTCTTCGACGACGCCCAGGTGCGCTCCACCGCCAAAGTGGTGGTGCTAGGTCCCACCGCGGCGAAGAACCTCTTCGGCGGTGACCCCACGGACACGCTGGGTCAGATGGTCCAGATCAACCGCCAGGCCTTCAAAGTCATCGGAGTGACCGACTCCGTCGGCGAGCCGAATGACAGCTTCGCGGTCATGCCACTGAAGACTGCGCGTCGCTACATCTTCGGCGGCGGCGACGCGGTCAACCAGATTATCGTGCAAGCTACCCAGGTCGCCACCGTGCCGGCCGCCCGGGATCAGGTGATCGACATCCTCAGCGACCGGCACCGGATCAAGGATCCCGCCAAGAGGGACTTCGAGGTCCAATCCCTGGGCAGCCGGCTCAACAACTTCAACCAGATCCTCGACATCCTCAGCCTGTTCACCGCCTCTGTTGCCGCAATCTCGCTGATCGTCGGCGCTATCGGTGTCTTGAACATCATGCTGGTCTCGGTCACTGAGCGAACCCGCGAGATCGGCATCCGCAAAGCGATCGGCGCGACCCGACGCTCGATCCTCGAGCAGTTCCTCATCGAATCCGTGGTGCTGGCCGGTCTCGGTGGGGTCATCGGCGTTGGCGTCGGAGTCTGCCTGTCGGTGCTCGGCGCCACTATCGCGCCCGCCTTCGGCCCCACCTTCGCCACCTTCGCGCCCGCCGTGACCATCCCCTCCATCGTGATCTCAGTCGCGGTCAGCCTCGCGATCGGACTCATCGCCGGCGGCTACCCCGCCAACCGAGCCGCCCAGCTACGACCCATCGAAGCCCTCAGATACGAGTAAATACGGGCCGATCAGAATTCATCCCGGAGCAGCGCGAGATGCAGGGCTGCAGTCTCGGCTGCGGGACAGACGCCCAGCTCTTCGGCCAGCAATCGACGGCAGCGATCGTATGCCCGCAAGGCCTCGGCTGGATTTCCCGCCGCCGCGTGTGCCCGCATGAGCAGTTGATGCGTTCGTTCCCGAAACGGTTCGAGCACGATCGCCTGCTCGGCGGCCTGCACCGCAAGTTGGGATCGACCCCGCTGCGTGTGGCCTTCCCCGAGCACACACAGCGCCCACAAGAGCACCTCGCGCAGACGGTCGCGGACACCATCGATCCAGCGCCCCTTCGCCTCGGGAAGAAACGGGCGCACAGCGACGGCACGGGCACATTCCGCGAGTGCTATCGCCCGCGCGGGATTCCCTTCGCGCAACATCTGCTCCGCAGTCTCCACTGCTGAGCGGGCGAACTCGATATCGACCACCACTTCTACCGGCAGATGGAGCTGGTAGGCACCGAAGCCATCATAGGCCGCCGCATTGTCCGGCAGCCCTGCGGCAGCCACGAATGCACGGACCTTGCTGATGACGCCGCGCAGCGCAGCTCCCCAGGTGCGCGGCAGGCCGTCGGGCCACAGTGCGTCAGCGAGTTCGTCGCGGGGGACGGGGCGGTTACGCTCCACTACGAGCAGCGCGAACAGAAGCCGGGCTTGGCTGCCGTAAAGCAACCGCTCATTGAGCACAGTATGAGGGGATTCGACCATTACCCGGCCAGCGAGCTGGATACTCACCGCCGTACGGTTCAAATCTTTACCAAAACGGATCGCGCTCATCGGCTCAGCACTCTGCGTGACGAGCCGCCCCAGCATGTTGCCGTTCACCCAGCAGCCTCCCCGAACTTGCGGCGCATTCGATAAGTCGACCGTAAGCGCAATATACCCGGAAGTAATTCCCCCATTGGGCTTCGAATGAAGTGGCTCAGTAACGCAGAGTCGAAGTCGGCCAGCTCCAGAGGTCCGAAGACGGCAGTGGAGGCGTCAAAGTTGCACAAGGCCGATGCATTGGTGTTTGTGCTTACATCTGCAAGCGACGGTGTGCTCTCAGCAGTACGGTACGACGAGCCGTCGCGTCACGGCCTCACCTGAGCGCTATTCCGGCCACCCGGTAGTCACGATTACATATTCGCCCCTCAGCTTGGTGACGAATCTACGATGACAATGAGGCTTATGCGAAAGCAAGGTAACGAAACGCCAGTGCGCGCAGCGTAGGCGTTCGCCGGTGGATTGCTGGGCACCGTCACCCGTCGCCTGGTCGCTCTACCTGCGCCGAGTTCGACGTCAGAGCTGCGCACCATGCCCGGGACAGCTCTCCGGTCGAACTCGGCGCACTCAGAGCGAACCAGCTCGCGTGGCATGAACGAATGCGCCTGACCGCGGTGCGCTCGCCACGCGGGCACTGAACGGGTCGCCGCCGTCGCTCAATAGCACTGGACAACCAGAGCTGTATCGAAGCACGCCCCAGCCAAAGAGACTTCTGCATAAGCCTCAGGGGATCGACAGCCGATGTTTTGACATGACCGGGCCGACGACCAACGACGCGCTGGACATGTTCCGTGGCATCGAGGGCGGGCGGCGGCCCAGCAGTTGGGTCAGCCACATGCCAGGCAGCAGACGCCCGTCGCCCACATCACGGTCCTGCGCCCCACCGGGTGCAACGCAGTTCCCAACGGGCACCGCCTGTGTAACGTTAGGTGACCAAGAGGCCGCAGGGTGTCGAGACCGTAATCTTACGACCATAGCTGGGCTGCTAGCTAGCAGGAGCCAGTGCTGGCGGGCGTCACGCCTTGTCGGAACTACGGGGGAGTCGAGATGCAGCAGATCAACAACGGCATGACGGCGTCCCTTCTGCTCGGGGTGATCTGGCAGAAGAGTCGTTACAGCAACCCCTGCGGCAGCTGCGTCGAGTTGGCACAGCTTGCCGACGGACGGATCGCCGTCCGCAACTCCAGGTACCCGGGCGGTCCAGCGCTGATCTACTCCCGCGCTGAGATGGCCGCATTCATCCACGGCGCGAAGGTGGGCGAGTTCGACGACATGACCGGCGAGAGCATGATCTGCAGCTAGGACGTACCGCCCGTGCTCATCAGAGCTTTCGTCCAACGCCACAGTACTGATGAACCACCGCAGGGACACCGACTTCGCAGGGTTCAGGGCGCCACCGCGAACACGAAACCACGCCGGGCTCCAGCAGTTCCAGGCAGTCGAAGAAGCTGGTGAGCTCTTGGCGGCTGCGAGTCCTGAGCGGAGCAGCACCGCTTGCGTTCCACAGCTGCATGGACTCTTCGACCGCCTCGCCGTGGACTTCTGCGGTGGGGTGCGACATTGCCAGATAGCTGCCCGAGGGCAGAGCATCGAGCAGCCGGTTGACCACCGCGTGTGCCTCGTCGGTATCGATGATGTAGTTCACGATCCCCAGCAGCATGAGCCCGACTGGTTGCGTGAAGTCCAGCGTCCGGGCGGCTTCCTGCAGGATCACGTCCGGGGCACGCACATCGGCATGGATGTAGGCGGTAGCACCTTCGGGGGTGCTGGTGAGCAGCGCGCGGGCGTGAGCCAGGACAAGAGGGTCGTTGTCGACATAGACGATGCGGCACTCCGGCGCGGTTGCCTGGGCGACTTGATGGGTGTTGTTGGTGGTGGGCAGACCCGTGCCGATGTCGAGGAACTGACGAATTCCCACTTCGCCGGCCAGGTGCCGGACGGAGCGGAGCAGGAACGCCCGGTCGGCGCGTGCATTGTCGCGCAGATCCGGATCGCGGGCCAGAACCTGCTCACCGATCTCAAGATCCACCGGATAGTAGTTCTTCCCGCCCAACAAGTAGTCCCAAAATCGAGCCGAGTGCGCCACACTGACGTCGATACGAGGAGGTTGTTGCTGACCCGGCGGGTGTGCGCTGTCTGACACGAGTGGCCCTCTCTACCCGCCGCTGGATCTGTGGGCGCGACTGTAGCTCGCCACGCATGACTGACCTCGACGGCGCGCTGAGCGCGATGAGCGTGGCCTTTCGGCAGTGGTGAAGATGTTGCCGTCGGGGTGACCTGGTTGAAGGCGGCCCGGAGAGACACCTCTACTTCCGGGTGTACTCGCCGCTTGCACCAGGCTTGCGCTGCCTTCCTAGGCTATTGACAAGGTGGCAAGGGGGCATAAGCAGAAGGCCAGGGGCCAGCAGGTGCGGGACGCAAGGGGCGCTGTCCGCCGTGGCGAACCGGTTGGACGACATGACCGGCGACAGCACGGCGTCGGACTACACGTTCGTGGTAGAAAACAGGCCTTTTTCGTCACCCACAGGTTCAGTATCGCCCCAGATTGCTCCAATCGGTCTCCCAGGATGGCACGGTTGGAGTAACGCACCAGGAATAAGGGGGATGGAGTCTTGGAAGTAGCTCGGTCACATCGCGACCCTCATCCCGACCATGCCTTGGCCGCGCCAACCGGGGGACCAACCGTCCTGCGTATCGCGCTGGGCACCCAACTACGTCGGCTCCGTGAGGCGCGCGGGATCACCCGCGAAGCCGCCGGGGAGGCGATCCGCGCATCGCACGCCAAGATCAGCCGCTTAGAGCTGGGGCGGGTCGGCTTCAAGGCGCGTGACGTGGCTGATCTGCTCACCCTCTACGGCGTCGCCGACGAGCACGAACGAGACGCGTTCCTCGTGCTGGTTCGGCGCGCCAACAAGCCCGGCTGGTGGCGCCAGTACGGCGACGTCCTGTCGAGCTGGTTCGAGACCTACCTGGGCCTGGAGCAGGCCAGCTCGGTGATCCGCACCTACGAGGCCCAGTTCGTGCCCGGCTTGTTGCAAACCGAGGACTGCGCCCGCGCCATAATCCAGCTCTGCTTACTGCACGAGTCGGATGAGGAAGTCGATCGCCGCGTTGCACTGCGGATGGCCCGTCAGGACTTCCTCATCCAACCAGGGGCGCCCGATTACTGGGCTGTGGTGGACGAGGCAGTGCTTCGGCGACCGCTGGGCAGCCGCGAGGCCCTGTGCGCGCAAGTCCGGCATCTGCTCGAGATGGCCGAGCTGCCGAACATCACGATCCAGGTCGTGCCGTTCCGCGCCGGCGGCCACGCCGCAGCAGGTGGTCCATTCACCATCCTGCGGTTCGCTGAATCCGACTTACCAGACATCGTGTACCTGGAACAGCTCACCAGCGCCGTCTACCTCGATAAGAAACGCGAGACCGACAGCTACCTGGTAGTCATGGATCGCCTGTGCGTCGAAGCCGAATCACCGGCTGACACCACCAGCTTTCTCAAGGAGATCCTCAAGGAGGTTTGACCGTATCGCCCGCGCTCATCAGAGATGTGCGCGTCGCTTGCGTCCGGCTTGCGCTGCCTTTTTAGGCTGTTGACGAGCTGGTGGGGGGAGCAGGCAGGAGACTGGGGCCAGCAAGCGGGGGCGCAAGTAGCGGTGACCGGGCGTTGCTC
>JBGSWT010000511.1:0-2495 GCA_041751815.1 Pseudonocardiaceae bacterium | reverse complement strand
GCGGTCACGTCCGCGATGCGGTCGCCGCGCAGCGTGAGCACGTCGAGCACCGTGGCGACGTAGCTGGCACGTCCTGCGTCCCAGGCGTAGCAGCCGACCGAGGGCTGCCCGTTCGCCCAGGTCGGCAGATGTCGCCAGCGGGTCTGCAACGGTCCGCTGGCGAGGAAGGCGGCGATCGCTTCTCGGCCCTGGTACCAGGTCGGGGTCGGCGGCATCGACCAGGTGGCGTCCTCCGTCAGCAGGCCGATCAGGGCATCGAGGTCGGCCTGCTCGAGCGCCGTGGTGTAACTGTCGACGATCTCGCGCAGGCGCAGATCGCTCAGCGACCGCATGGTGGCCTGCTGGCTGTGCGCGGGCACTCGCTCGTCGACGAGTCGGCGGGCGTGTTGCAGCGCGCTGTTCACCGCCGGCACCGTGGCCTCCATCAGCTCGGCCACCTCGCGCGCCGAGAAGCCGATCACCTCGCGCAGCAGCAGGGTGGCCCGCTCATTGCCCGGCGGGTGCTGCACCGCCGCGACGAAGGCCAGCTCGACGCTCTCCCGCTGCGCATACCGCGGTTCTGGGCCTGCGCCCTCGTCCTGGACCCCGAGCGCCGAATCCGGGTACGGCTCGATCCACACCGGCTCCAGCAGGGGCTCACCGTCGCCGTCATCGCCCCCAGGTCCGTAGTCCAGCGGCAGCATCCGCTGCGGCCCTCGCTGGATCATGTTCAAACAGACATTCGTCGCGATCCGGTAGAGCCACGAGCGCAGCGAGCTGCGTCCCTCGAAGCCGGCCAGTCCGCGCCACGCTCGCAGCATCGCCTCCTGCAGAGCGTCATCGGCGTCATGCACCGAGCCCAGCATCCGATAGCAATGGGCGTGAAGCTGTGGCCAGCGGCACTACCAGATCCCGGAACGCGGTCTGGTCACCACCCGACGCCGCGAGCACCCCCACCTCGGACTCGTTCATGGCCTCCGCCCAAGTTACTTGCAGGGGCGACGGTACTTCCTCCCGGCCCGCGGAGCCGAGAGTGTCCCGTAGGCCGATCGGCGACCGGGACCGCCTCTCAGTTGGCCCCAGCGGGTTTCCTCGACATCCATCCGCGCGATCAAACCCGTCGCGCAGCTCGTAGAGGTGACGGACACGGCTTTCTCCAACGGCCTCGCCGGCCTGGTTCCGCGCGCCTTGCCGAACGTCGACGGCGACCCGCCCATCCGACCGGGTGCTGACCGCGATGGGTTCGACCCATGAGTCCAGTTCGGCCCACTGGCGTGTCCAGTACGCGCGAACCGCCTCGGGGCCGTGGACTCGCCCACCCTCCCACGCGTTCGGCCAGTCGACGTCGCTGGTCATCGCGGCCAGGGCTGTGTCGATGTCGCGGGAGTTGAACGCGTCATATAGTTCCCGCAAGCGCTGCTCGTCCATCGGGCCATCCTGCGGGAGAGCGAGGTATCGGTCGAGACAGGATCGCGAGCAGCGAACGAAGACTGCCGCGCGAAGCGGGCGGAAGCCGTCCCGCTCAAGGTTCGTCTAGCGGCACGGAGCAGGAATCGGTTCCCACCCGAGATAGCCAGAGAGGAACGGTGGCCAAATGACCGGGTGGGCGATGTTAGCCTTGATCATTCACCGGGGACTCGAGCGGGCTTACCAGTGCCCTGAAGGTGATCTTCGTTCTGTTCGGTGATCTTGTTGTCAAGGTGCGGGTCAGGCTGGGGACCCGACTGTCGCGTCGGGTGGGCGCCGGGTTCCACGGGCCGGGGGTGTCCTCGGGGTAGGGGGTAGGGGGTAGGGGGTAGGGGCTGGACGGTCAACTTCAGGTCGGTGGGGCAGGGCGAGGGCGAGCAGTAGGCAGTCGGCCAGGGGGCGCGCCCAGGGCCAGGCCTCGGGGATACGGATCTTGCGTTTGCATTGGCCGTGGACGATGCGCGCGGTGGTGTGCAGCAGCCGGTAGCGCAGGGTCTTGGGTTCGGCGCGGGCCAGGGGCCCGTCGAGGCAGAGCAGCCGCAGCCTGCACAGCAGATCGCAGGCCATCGCGGCGGCCAGCACCAGGCTCGGTTGATCTCGATCGAGGTCGAGGGCCCCTCAGCCCCAGGCCGGTGTCCTTGCCGGTGCCGTTCCTTCTTTGGGGGTGAGGCCCTGTGGCGAAGGCTGGTTCCTCGCGTTTGCGCAGCTCAGAGGCTGATGGGGGAACGTTATCGACTGCCACTGGTGTGGTGCAAGTCGGCTCGCGCGGGTTCACCTGGTGGGGTGGGGGGCGTTGATCGGGGCCATGAGCTCGCGGTTCGCGGCGCGGGCGACGGTGAGGTCCTCGTCGCGTTCGGCGAGTTGAAGACCCAGGTCGATGACTTGCTGCTCGAGGTGGGTGATCTTCTGGTGGAGGGCGTCGATGTCGGCCGGGGCGCTGAGCCCGGACTGGCGCCAGGTGTGCTCGCCGAGGGCGTCGGAGAGGCGGCGTTCGAGGTGCTGGGCTCGGCTGTGGAGCCGGGCGGCGCGTTCGTGGGCGGCGAGCAGGT
>JBGSWT010000510.1:0-2879 GCA_041751815.1 Pseudonocardiaceae bacterium | reverse complement strand
GCGGGCAGTAGGGCACGACGCCCACACCGAGCTCGACGCAGACCGGCACCATCTCCTCGATCTGACGCCCACACAGCGACCACTCGGACTGCACGGCCGCGATCGGATGCACCGCATGGGCCGCACGCAGCTCGTCACCGGCGACGTTCGACAGCCCGAGGTGGCGCACCTTTCCCGCGGCGACCAACTCCGCCATAGCGCCGACGGTCTCCTCGATCGGCACCCTGACATCGCGGTGATGCAGGTAGTAGAGGTCGATGACCTCGGTACCGAGCCGACCCAGGCTCGCCTCGCACGCGGCACGCACGTACACGGCGTCACCCCGGTAGGTCAGGGCGCCATCAGGACCACGCAGGACACCGAACTTCGTACACAGGACCACCTCTTTCCGGCGGCGCCGCACGGCTCGACCGACGAGCTCCTCGTTACGGCCGTCGCCGTACATGTCGGCGGTGTCGAGCAGCGTCACGCCGACGTCCAGCGCCCGGTCGATGACAGCAGCGGCTCCCGACCCGCCACCGGGCTCGACCATCCGCATGCATCCCAGCCCCTGCACCGGCACGACCGGTCCCGTGGTGCCCATCGTCGTCGTACGCACACTTGTCCTCGCTGTCAGCAAGATGCCCGACCGAACCTCCACAATGCTCCACGGCTTCGGTGGCAGCGCCAGCTGGGGGCTCCGATCGGTTGCTCGACAGGCGGCCAGACCTACGCCGGCCGCCCTAGACTGAACGAAGTTCAGTTGAGAGGACTGAGGCGATGACAGTCAACGTCAACATTCATGAAGCCAAGACGCATCTCTCCCGCCTGCTGGAGCGCGTGGCGAACGGCGAGCGAGTCATCATCTCCAAGGCCGGACAGCCCGTCGCGGACCTCGTTCCCCATCAGCGGACACCGGTGGTGTTCGGGGGCCTGCGCGGCGAGCTGACCTACACCGACGACTCCTTCGCCGAACTTGACCCGGACATCCAACGGCTGTTCTACGGCGACGACGTTGCTGCTCCTTGACAGCCAGCCAGCCAGGCAGGCAGCGCTGCGCGCGGCGGTGCCCGGTGCCCTGCGGCGTCTCGCGGGTTTCCCGATCCGGCGTATGCCGCTGGTGCCGCTGTTGAAGCGCATGTGGGAACTACACGACAACATCACACCATACGACGCCGCCTACGTCGCCCTCGTCGAACGCCTCAACGGTCCGCTGATCACCGGCGACGGCAAGCTCGCTGCGGCCAGCGGAGCACGGTGCACCTTCGACCTCATCACCTGACCGGCGGGGCGAGTCGCTGGACTACCCGACACGGCTCACCGAGATCACCGAGCGCTACGTAGTCGACTCCGTGGTCGGGCGCGATGCAACGGGCGGAGCCGGCCATGCGTGGGGCAATCGAACGCACCCGACGGCGGATGTCGGAAACCTACACGATCTGAGGGACCGACCCTCCAGCGAGAGCGTCGTCGATGCGTCGGCGCATGGACGGGTGGATGCTGAGGTCCGCGATGGCGGTGGGCTTGACCCACCGAACCTCCTTCGTCTCCGAGCCGTCCTCGCAAGGCTCCCCGCCAACCACGCGGGGGTGGAAGCAGACCGAGAACTCCTGGCGGACCTCGCCATCGTCGTAGGCCATGACATGCCCGGGATCGGTATAGATCCCGACGAGGCCGATCAGCTCGATGGTCAGATCGGTCTCCTCCTCGACCTCGCGGACCGCAGCATCGGCGATCGACTCGCCGAGCTCCATGCCACCCCCGGGCAGGGCCCAGAAGTCGTTATCGACCTTGTGGATGAGGAGCAGCTGACCACGGTCGTCGCGGACCGCGGCGGTGGTCGACGGGACGAGGCTGTTCGCAGGCGGTGCGCTCGGGTCGTGGTAGTAGTCCGTGCGGCTCATGCGCTCCAGCATGACCGCTGCCGCGGTGGCGTGTCACTTGAGCGGTTCAACAGTCGCGCCGTTCCAGACCTCCTCGAACGAGCGCATGTAGTGATCCCACATCCGCCCGCCAGGCACCCGGCGAAGGTGCAGCACCGGCGAGTGCGCGGCCAGCGCTCCATAGACGTGGCCATTGACCATGAGGTTCTGATCAAAGCGCTACAACGAGTTGTAGAGCGTCGTCCCGTGCGTACGGACCTCCACGCCAGGCAGCCCGGCGACCTCCCGGAGATAGCGCCGGTGCAGCTGGATCCTTCCTTCCAAGCCGCCCGTCGTGCCCTCTCCTCGGCACGCTGCCGCACAGCCGGCGAGTTCTCGTCGCCGAGCAGAACTCGGAAGACAACGCCAGCCGCGGACCTGGTGCGGATGACCTCGGTCAGGTTGTACTGCTCGAACAGGAAGGTCCCGGCGTAGGTCAGGACGTCAAGCACCTGCCGGGTACCGCAGATGAGCTGCTGCCACGTGTCGTGCGGCACCGCGGCCCGGGAGGGGTGCAGCTCCAGCAGCTCGGCGACGCTGAGAGCCGTTACCTGCAACCGGTCCCACCGGGCGGTACGACTCCCTTATCCCATGGGCGGTCACGACCGGCGGCGACCACGACGGCTACGAGATCGCCGCACTGTTCGCCGACGGACACGACGCATGCCGCTACGCAGCATGGTGGAACGCGAGGAGATCCGCCGCTACGGCAACCTCTCCACCCACGCCATCACCACAGCCCTCCCCGAAGAGGTTGACTTCTACCCCACCTGGCGACCACCTGCGTGCACTTCAGAGGGCACGCTGATCGACCAGTCGCGAGGATCGGTTAGCTGTCTTCCTCTTGGATATAAGCAGTGTACTCAGCAGGAGTGAGAAGCCCCGTTGCCTGAGTATCATCCGCCATCCGGATCTCGATCACCCACCCATCTCCGTAGGGGTCGTCACCGATGTTCTCTGGCGAGTCGGAGAGTGCAG
>JBGSWT010000509.1:0-2286 GCA_041751815.1 Pseudonocardiaceae bacterium | reverse complement strand
GCCTGCGAGCGCCAGCAGGAACAGCGCGAAGACGCCGGCGAAGATCGGTGATCGGCGCCCGACACCGGCCCACGACGACAGCGACGTCGCCTCCCCCGCGCTGTCACGGACCAGGCTCACCGCGGCGAACGCGCCGACCGTGGTCAGCGAGTACGCCGCCAGGTAGAACAGTGTGCTGCTGATACCCGCCACCGACACGGCGAGGACGCCGGTGAGGATGAACCCGCCGTGCGCGATGGAGGAGTACGCCAGCATCCGCTTGACGTCGGTCTGCACCACGGCGACCACCGAGCCCAGCACCATCGTGATGATCGCCACCGCCCACAGCACCGGTTGCCAGTCCCACCGGTCCGCGGGCACCGCGACGTAGAGCACGCGCAGGATGGCGGCGAACGCCGCGACCTTGGTGGCGGCGGCCATGAACGCCGTGACCGGCGTGGGCGCGCCCTGGTAGACGTCCGGCGTCCAGGAGTGGAAAGGGACGGCGCTGACCTTGAACAGCAGACCGATGACGAGCATGCCCAGGCCCAGCAGCAGCAGCACGTCCGACCCCGCCCCGGTGCGCACCGCTGCGTCGATGGCCGGCAGGGACACCGACCCGGCGTAGCCGTACAGCAGGGCCGCGCCGTAGAGGAAGAAGGCCGAGGAGAACGAGCCGAGCAGGAAGTACTTGAGGCTGGCCTCCTGGCTCAGCAGGCGGCGGCGCCGCGCCATCCCGCACAGCAGGTACAGCGGCAGGCTCAGCACCTCCAGCGCGACGAACAGCGTCAGCAGGTCGTTGGCCGCCGGGAAGACCAGCATCCCCAGCATGACGAAGAGGAACAGCGGGTAGATCTCGGTCTGGATCAACCCGGCCCGCCGGGCCCCGTCCTCGCCTGCGGACCCGGGGACGGCCGAGGCCTGCGGGGCGAAGTTGTCCTCGCCGCCGGGCATCCGGTCGGCCAGCAGCAGGGCGCCAAGGATGCCGATCACCAGCAGCAGGCCCTGGCTGAACCGGGAGACGCCGTCCACGGCCAGCGCGCCGCCGGCGGTCACGACGTCGACGTTGCCGATGGTCAGCAGGAGCACCAGCGCACCGATGAGGGTGCTCAGCGTGAGGACGACCTGCGGCAGCCGCCGGGTGCCGCGCGGCAGGAACGCCTCGAGCAGCACCGAGACCACCGCAGCGCCGGCGACGACCAGCAGTGGTGAGACGGCGGCGTAGTCGATCTCCGGCGGTGCGATGTCGCCGGGCGCGACGGCGAACGGGAGGATCACGGTTCGGTCCCTTCGGCCACCGGGTACACCGGAGCCGGATCGGTCATCCCGACCTGCTCCATGGTGCGCTCGGCCGGCTGGTTGAGGATGTCCAGCACCGGCTTCGGGTACAGGCCGAGGGCGATGATGATGGCGATGACCGGGGCGATGACGAACGCCTCCCGGGGCCGCAGGTCGGTGAAGCCCCGCACCTCCTCGCGGGTGGGCCCGGTCATCATCCGCTCATAGAGCCACAGGATGTAGACCGCGGCGAGGACGATGCCGATGGTGGCGACCACGGCGGCCGCCTGGTACCGCTGGAACGTGCCGAGGAGGACCAGGAACTCGGAGACGAAGCTGGACAGCCCGGGTAGCGCCAGGCTGGACAGCCCGGCGATGAGGAACACGCCCGCCAGCAGGGGTGCCACCTTCTGCGTGCCGCCGAAGTGGGCGATGACGCTGGACCCGCGGCGGGTGGCCAGCATGCCGGCGACCAGGAACATCGCGGCCGTGGAGAACCCGTGGTTGACCTGGTACAGCGCCGCGCCGACCTGACCGGTCGACGTCATCGCGAAGATGCCCAGCACGATGAAGCCGAAGTGCGAGATCGACGTGTAGGCGATGAGCCGCAGCACGTCGGTCTGGGCGATGGCGAGGAACCCGCCGTACAGGATGGACACCAGGGCGAGCGCGATGACCACCGGCGCCGCCCACGCCGACGCCTCGGGGAACAGCGGCAGGCAGATGACCAGCATCCCGAAGGTCCCGACCTTGTCCAGCACGCCGACCAGCAGCACCGCGGCGGTCGGCGGCGCCTGCGCCGCGGCGTCGGGCAGCCAGGTGTGGAACGGCCACAGCGGCGCCTTGATCGCGAACGCGATGAGGAAGCCGAGGAACAGCGCCCGGCCCACGTTCTCGCTGACGTCCAGGCCGATGAGGCCGTCGAGCAGGAAGCCCGTCTCCCCGCCCGGGCCGTAGACGTAGGCCGCAATCACCGCGACCAGCATGATCAGGCCACCGGCGAGGGAGTACAGCAGGAACTGCGTCGAC
>JBGSWT010000508.1:0-4661 GCA_041751815.1 Pseudonocardiaceae bacterium | reverse complement strand
CGCGTGGGTCCCGGCGCCCACCGACCGACACGCTGCCGTGCTCGGGTCACTGGTCCGGCGGTACCACCTGTCCGCCAACGCGATCCCGGACGCCCACCTCGCCGCGCTGGCCATCGAGTACGGGGTCGCGATCTGCTCGGCCGACACCGACTTCGCACGGTTCACCGAGTTGCGCTGGATCAACCCGCTTCGTCCCTGACGACATCCGGTCGCGTCGCCGAGCACGGACGTCACGATCCCTTCCACGAGGTCATTGGCCAGTATCGATAATCCCAGCGTGGCCTTGTCGCCTTGGCCATTCATCGAGCCAGGGGAGCGTACGGTCCAGCTCACGATCACTGACGTCGCAAACGGCGCGGGCCGAGGTGCACCGGGCGAGCCGTCGTCCGGTTCGTGGTGTGGAGCTACGTGCCCGCGAGGTAGGCAACGCGATGGCGAACGGTCGCGTCAGAAGGGCTTGCTCATCGCCTGACGATCATAGGTTGCGTCAAGCCTGCCGATCCGGCAACCTCATGATGTCAATCATGAGGTTGATTTGACACTGCGTCTTGACGCTGACAGGACGATACTCGCAAGGATTGATTGATGATTTTGATGCCGACTGTCAGCGAGGTGACTGCAGTGGCCGAAGCGCCGGACGACTCGGAGATCATCAGCAGCTGAACGGGTGCTGGGCTGATGAAGTTTTTCGAGGTCATGCTCAAGAAGCATGAGTTGCCGGAGGGCGTGGTCAGCCCACTGCGCTCCGCGTCCAAGCGGATACTGGAAGTCGAGGACGACTTGGACAGCGTCGACCTGACGACCCTGGATGTCGATGGTCTCATCCACCGTTTTCGCATCAAGAACCGCGCGGAGCTGACCGACAAGAGTTTCGCGGCGTACGAGAGCCGCTTCCGCCGGGGCCGCAGCATGTACTTCGGATGGCTTGACCATGATCCCAACTGGGCTGGCAAGGTTCGGTCGAACGGTGGCGGTGCCGGCAAGACGACCACGAACACGGTGCCGGGTCGCCACACTGTCAAGAGCATTCGGCGGACCTCGGAGCCGGCGCCTGCCTATCAGGAGCCGAACGCAGTCGCGGCGCACGTGGCTCACGCGGACAGCCAGCCCGAGCTCTTCGACTACCCCGTGGCCCTCGTGGACTCCAATGTCACGGCGATCTTGCGGTTGCCTAGGACGTACACGACCGGCGACGCGGCCCGAATGGCCGCCTTGATCAATGCGCTCGTGGTTCCGTCCGACACCATCTCCTCGTCGTCCCGCGACGCCTGACCACTGGATCGGCCGCTCGTGCTCACCGCTCTCGCCGCCGGATGGAGCGGCTTCGCTCTGCTCTTGTTCGTCTTGCTCGTCTTGATGAGCCAGCCGCTGCGGATGTTGGCGATGAGGGTGGTGTTTAAGGCATTCGGCGTTCCGCAGAAGGAGCAGGTAGCGTGGGTGTTGAAGGAATCGAAGCGGAATGGCGCGCTCGACCTCGCGAGGGGCTTCTGGAACCGGCAGTCGCAGCGGCGCTCGAACGTCGACGTGGCCCCGGTGAGGCGGTTCCGTCCACCTCGCAGCGCCGACGCCGACGCCGACGAGGACGCGGCCTAGCAAGCACCCGGTGGCACTCGCGGTGGCGTACCGGCTCGTGCCAGTCGATCTTGTGCTCGGGGCAGCGGTCCACGGCCTCGACGTGATCGACGCGGAGGTCGTTGGCAGGCCGAGTAGGTCCGAGGATGATAGGAAGCCCTCAGCGGTTCGGGCTACACACGGGTTGTCATGTCCAGATGGACGAACCCGCGGGCCGTACGAACCGCGCCGGCCGAACGATCGTCAGTACGAGCACAGATGACATGAGCAATCCGACCTCGCGACCCAACGGGGTAGGTTGAGCTGCCGTCGTCCGGCTTCGGGGGCGAGCTCGGGGGAGACGGCGTGGCTAGGCACCTCCCATCGCCGAAGACGAGGAACTCCCGCAATGCCCAGCACGACTGCCGACGAGTTCAAACCTGGTTCACTCGTGGCGGTCCGCGGCCAGAGGTGGGTGGTCAGCGAGGTCGATCCGGCGGCGGGCAGCACATTGGTCGCGTTGCAGAGCGTGGAGGACGGCCGCTACGGCGACACCTTGGAGGTGATCTGGGAGGTCGAACCGGGCCGGCAGGTCTTACCCACGGGCTCGCTGCCCGACGTCACCGGCCAGGGCTTCGACCCGCCGGAGCAGCTCGCTGCTTTTCTTGACGCCGTGCGCTGGTCGGCGGTGACCTCGGCCGACGTCAAGACCCTGCAGGCACCGTTCCGCTCGGGTGTGATCATCGAGGACTACCAGCTCGAACCTGTGGCCCGGGCCGTCGAGGCGCCTCGGGTGAACTTGCTGCTCGCCGACGATGTCGGTCTCGGCAAGACGATCGAGGCCGGGCTGGTCGCGCAGGAGCTGTTACTGCGGCACCGCACCCGCGGATCACGGTCGGGTGCCCGGCCGGTCTCACAGTGAAGTGGCAGGGCGAGCTGGCCGAGAAGTTCGGCCTCGACTTCACCATCATCGACTCCGACCGCTGCGGCTGCTGGACCGGTGTGCAAGCAACCGACGCCCCCTCGTTCACCAGAGCGCGCTACAGTACGTAGCCATGTCGGTCCGGCACTTTTCCGCTGTCGTCGAGTGGGACAGCGACGACAAGGTATGGGTGACCCACGTGCCGGCCCTTGACGGTCTGTCGTCGTACGGCGACACCCGTGAGGCCGCGCTGGAGTCCACCCGAGAGGCCATCGCCGGTTACCTGGAGGCTGCAGCCAAGGAGGGTATCCCCCTGCCCCGCAGCGGACCCGAGCCGAGCATCGTCGAGCTTGAGGTGTCGCTGCCCTGACTCGCCTTCCCCGAATCAGCGGACGGCGCATGGTGCAGGCGCTCCAGGAAACCGGATTCGCAGTCACGCACGTGCGTGGAAGTCATCATTACCTCCGGCGCTCGGACGGCGCTCGCCTTGTGGTCGTGCCCGTCCACGGGAATCGCGATCTTCCCGGCAGGGGAGCTGTTGGGCCGCCGACGGGCATGGGAAAGACCCGGGCGGCGGCGATCACAAGCTGCGCGAGGACGTAAGGCTGCTCGGCCGGACCGGGATCATGTCGTAGCCGCGGAGCACCCGGGTGGAACGCCGGTGCGGTGGACCAGCGAGCGAGAGATCCGGGAACCGCCTGAACAGTGCCTGCAGCCCCACCTCGCCTTCCAGCCGGGCCAACGTGGCGCCGATGCAGTAGTGGATACCGCTGGAGAACGCCAGGTTCTCGCCTGCATCGGACCGTTGGACGTCGAACTGGTTCGGATCAGCGAAGACCGCAGGGTCACGGTTTGCACCGCCGAGCAGCAGGATGATGAGCGAGCCCGCACGCAGCTGACGTCCGGCTACTTCGGTGTCGCGCTGCGCAATCCGCCCGGTGCGCTGCACGGGCGACTCATAACGGAGGATCTCTTCCACGGCACCGGCCCAGCGCTGCGGTTGAGCCCGCAGCACGTCGAGTTGGTCGCGATGGCGCAGCAGCAGGACGGCGCCGTTGCCCAGCAGGTTGACCGTGGTCTCGAAACCGGCGGCAAGCAGCAGCATTGCGATGCTGCTCAGCTCGTCGAGGGTCAGCTGGTCGCCTTCGTCGTGGGCGGTCACCAACGCGCTGAGGACGTCGTCGCGGGGAGCGCGGCGGATCTCGGCGAAGTGGCTGAGCATCCAGCGGTGCAGCGCGGCCAAATCGTGCTCGGAGCGGCGGAAATCGCGGTAGCTCAATCCGACGTCCAGCGATAGTGCCGCGCCGGCCCCCCACTCGAGGAATTGGCGACGCATCGCGACCGGCGCCCCGAGTATCTCGGCGATCACGGTGGCCGGTAGCAGGCTGGCGTAGCGCTCCACCAGATCCACGGTCGGACCGCCGGTGTCCGGGAGGCTCTTCGGCATCGCCCGGACGATCTCGTCGAGCAGCTCCTCGGCGATGCCTTCGACGCGCGAGCGCAGGGCGGCGACCGCCCGCGCGCTGAACGCCCGGCTGACCAGTCTGCGGTAGCGGGTGTGATCGGGCGGATCCACCGCCAGCATGGACGGTGGTTCGACCGGCCCCAGAACCGGCCGGCCACCGATCTTCATGGCCAGCCGGAGCGGCCCGGGTACGCGGTCCAAACGTATCTGACCGAAGTCCGGGCTGCGCAACACGGCAAGGCAGACGTCGTGGTGCGCTGAGATCAGTGCGAGCCCGGTCTTGACGATTGTGCCCTGCGCGCGGAGTTCGTCGTAGTAAGGGAAGGGGTCCTCGCGGATCCCCGGGTCGATCATCAACCGCGAACCCAGGTCACCGGCGCGCATTTGACGCTGCACCGCCCGCCTGACCAACCCGTGCCGAACCACCCACCGGATCCTGCGACGTAGCGCCATCGAAACCTCCCACCGCGAACCTCTGCGACTGAAAGTATCGCGACTCACGGCTGCGCGTCGGGCGCATCGACGTCGGCGGGAGTGCCCAGCAGCTCGCCGCGCAACCGGTTGAGCTCGCGCAGCGCGGTGGTGGCGCGGGAGCGCTCGGTGGCGGCCAGTGCGACAGCGATGGCTTCCAGCACCAGGAGTGTGACGGCATGGCTGGACTGCTCGCCGGCCTGACCGCGTGGGCAGGTGAGCACGAGGTCGGCGCCATCGACGTCGGCTAGC
>JBGSWT010000507.1:0-4402 GCA_041751815.1 Pseudonocardiaceae bacterium | reverse complement strand
AACCTGTCCGCGGTCGTGGCGCAGGCGGTCGCGCACACCGTCGGCGGGGGCTGACGGTGACCGTCAGCGATTCACCACGGGTAGGACGAACACTTGCCGAGTGAGCGCTGGGGGTCGCGTCGTACCCAGGCGGCAGTGCTTGCCGCTGTCGCCGTCGGAGGAGCGTTGGGCGCAGCCGCCCGGTACGGCGTCTCGGTATGGCTGCCGTCCCCGCCCGGCACCTTTGCCTGGTCGACGTTCACGGTCAACGTGAGCGGGTGTCTGTTGATCGGCATGCTGATGGCGCTGATCGGTGAGGGGCGGTCCGCGCACCGGCTGCTGCGCCCATTTCTGGGCACCGGTGTCCTCGGTGGCTACACCACCTTCTCCACTTACACCGTCGATGCCCACGTTCTGCTCGACGGCGGGCACGTCCGGCTCGGATTCGCCTACCTCGCAGCGACCCTGGTGTGCGCACTGGCGGCGGTATGGGTCGGGACATTGCTCGCCCGTTGGGCCATGGCGCCGTGACCCTTCTCCTCGTTGTTGTCGGGGCCGCGGTCGGTGCGCCGCTGCGTTACCTCACCGACCGGACCGTGCAGAGCTGCCACGACTCCCGGTTGCCCTGGGGCACCTTCACCGTCAACGTGGTCGGCTCCCTGATCCTCGGTGTGCTCGCCGGTGGCGCGGCGGCAGGCGCGGTACCCGGCAGCGCCATCGCACTGCTCGGCACCGGCCTGTGTGGGGCGCTGACCACCTACAGCGCCTTCGGCTACGAAACGCTGCGCCTGGCCGAGGACGGCGCCCGCCTCTACGCTGCGCTCAACGCCGCTCTCAGCGTTGCTGCCGGACTCGGCGCAGCCTTCCTCGGCTGGGTGCTCGCTGTCGCGATCTGGGTCTGACTATTACTCGACGAACGACATGGCCTTGGCCTGCTCGCTCCCCGTTGACCCGCACCCGGCCCGCCTCTGCGTCGGATCAGCGGGGTTAAGGGTGGCGCCGGCGCGGCTCCCCTTCTGGCGACGTGCCCGGCGTCAGCTTCGTGGCGCGTACATGATCACTGCGACACCGAACAGGCAGGTCAGGGCGCCGATAATATCGTAGCGGTCGGGCCGAAACCCGTCGAGAACGATCCCCCATGCCAGCGAGCCCGCCACGAAGATGCCGCCATAGGCGGCCAGGATGCGTCCGAAGTGGGGATCCGGCTGCAGGGTGGCGATGAAGCCGTAGAGCCCGAGCGCGAGGATCCCGGCGCCGATCCACGCAAGCCCGCGGCTCTCGCGCACTCCTTGCCACACGAGCCACGCGCCGCCGATCTCGAACAGAGCGGCGACGATGAACAGGCCAACGGACTTCGCAATCAGCACGAGCACACCTGCTCACCGAACAGGTCCGCGACGAGCGGTTCGGCTCCGTCGGGCGCATGTGCTTCGAGCTCGACGTGATCACCGGCGAAAGTGAGTCGGAAGGTGAAGAACGGGCAGCACTGCTGCTCGGCCACGACCAGTTGGGCGAGTTGACTGGCGCGGGCGATGGGAAGACGGACCCGCATACCTCCGTCGGGTAGCTGCTCGCGGTGGGCGCCGTCGAGCAGGGTGCGCCAGTCCTGTATGCGGGCGCCGTACTGCCCTGCGGTCAGGGAGCAAGCGACCGGTGCGGGATCGAAGGCGTGCGGGTCGCGGTGGATCGGGACCGCGGCGAGTCCGACCGGAACCGGCTGGCGATGGCCGTGGCCGTGACCGTGACCGTGACCGTGACCGTGCAGGAAATCGCAGTCAGGGTCGCAGGGCCCGTCCCTGGCCGGCAGCTCCTGAAGGCGTGCCAGCGCGGAGGTCAGCCGCTCGACGAACACTGCAAAATCAGCTCTGCGCTGCTTCGCGCGGGCGATCTGCTCACGCATGAGGAGCTGTAGCTCGTTGCGCAGGTCGCGGCATGCACCGGACTCCCACACTGCGAGCAGGCCTCGGATCTGTTCCAGCGGCAAACCCAGACGCTTTCCGGCGGCGATGATGCGCAGCCGCTCAGCGGCGGCATCGTCGTAGACGCGGTAGCCGGCGGCGGTGCGCTGCGAGGGGAGTAGGCCGAGCTTCTCGTAGAACCGCAGCGTGGTTGCCGGCATGCCCACCCGGTCGGCGAGCTGTGAGATGCGGTAGGTGCCCACGATGGCAACGCTAAACCTTGGACCCGAGTTGAAGGTCAAGTCGATCGCGACCGGAGACCGCGCGCAGCGACCGGTACCGAACCGGGCGGGCAGGCGAGAGAGCACCCAAACCGGCCACCGCTCTCGAGGCGAAGGGCCGCCGCGGCCTCCCGTCCTGCGGCTAGGCCGTGTCCCGTAGATCATCTCAGCAGCACTGTTTTGCGTGGTTGTCGCCCGCACGGTCGCCATGCGCGAGAACCGGTAGCTCAAGGATGGCGCGAGTAGGCCCGCTGTGGCGCACCAGGAATAGCCCGTATCGGCCAGCGCCCGATCGGGCCGTCGGAGTCGCCGTGGGCCGTGAACTCGACGGCACCGACGTTTTCGCGCCCGGCGACCTCGGTGCTGTCGAGTTCACGACAGTTACGTCCATGTAGACCGACCTCGGACAGCGTTGCCGAGCCCGAAGATCTACGAGACGCGCCTTAGCGGGGCGCTTGCTCGCGGAACTCCCGCACCGCGTCGGCGATGGCATCCACCTCCAGCACGTCGACCATCAACCCGACCTGCTCCTCCCACACCTCACCGGGAATGGCATCACGCACCTGGTCTTCGAGGATGTGGTACACGGGGAGGCCCAACTGGGCCCCGGCCAACGGTCCTGCCCAGCTCGGATCACCGAGCACCACCGTCTCGGCGGCGATCCCGGCGCTCTCCGCGTCCGGCGCGCCGAGCAGCACCAGCAGCGTATCCACGCCGTGCTGGTCGACTAGACGCTTGATCGTCTCCTGGGTGGACAGGTCCATGGCTCCGGCGGCCGTTCAAACAAAGCATTCGGTCGCGACGTAGGCCACCGGAGCACCTGCCGCCTGGACACAGGCCGCAATCGCCGGCCCCGCAATCCCGTCGCGTTCACCGATCACAATGACCTGCTTGCCGTCGAACATTCACGCCTCCTTTGCTGGTAACTCGGTTAACGCTGTGGCCAGCCAGGTATCGACTTGATCCGCCGCGAGGTTGGGGTCGCAGATCCGGGCCACCTCCTGGCCGTCGGACAACAGCAGGATGGTGGGAAGCCCGCGTACCTGCAGCGACATGCACAACCGCCGCGCCTTGCTGGCATCCA
The DNA here is from genome assembly GCA_041751815.1 of Pseudonocardiaceae bacterium. Taxonomy (GTDB): domain Bacteria; phylum Actinomycetota; class Actinomycetes; order Mycobacteriales; family Pseudonocardiaceae. The sequence continues at coordinate 1,160 of JBGSWT010000507.1, read as the reverse complement.
GCTTGACCACGGTCAGGTCCGGATTGGCGCTCGCGATGCTCGCCATGTGCGGTGCCAATGCCACGCACGGGTGGCAACTTTCGGCCCACACGTCGACGAGCACCAGACCTGATCCGACGAGCTCGTCGAAGTTCTCCTTCGTCGCATCCACCACCTGGCCCATCAGTTCACCCTCCGTTGCGTTCCAGCAGGACGCTCATGCCGTCGGACCGCTGGCTCATCCGTCCGAGGAAGAGACTGCCCTTGGCCAGCAGCAATACCCGGCCGGCCGATCCGGTCGTCAGCCGCTGCAGGGCATGCGGCAGGTAACACACCGCCGAAGCCAGGTGGCCCTGGGTGGGGGCGTAACCCAGCATGCCACGCTCAGCGACGAACGGGTTGATCCCTTCGCGGGTGATCTCCCCGCGGCGGGCGGCCAGCGCCGCGATCGTGCGGTAGTTGCGCGCCGCGACGTCCCCCGAGCCTTGCGGCTCGGTGATCTCCGGGTTGTGCAGCTCGGTGGCGAAGTCGTCGACGTCGAGCATCCGGGCGCCGATCGCCTCCAGGGGCTGCACGGCCAGGTCGTGCACGATCTGCGCACCTGACCCGCCCGAGGAGACCCGATGGCGACCGACGGCGTCGAGCCTGATCCGGGGTGAGATGCCGTCGTCGGCGGTCACCAGCATTGCAACGCCGCCGAGCACGTCTTCCAGCACGGGCAGGCCATGGCGAAGGTGGCCCTCGAACTTCATTCCCAGCTTGGGTTGCGAACCTCCGGCGACGACGACGACCTGCTCGACCACGCCCGCCACCACGAGGCTGGCGGCGATCACCAGCGCCGGGATCGGCGCCGCGCAGAAATTCTTGACGTCGGCACCGGATGACTCGGTCAGGCCGGCGACAGCCGCAATCGTCTTGCCCATGTTGCCGCCGCCGCGCTGGTAGCGGTCACCGACGGCTTCCTCGGAGCAGGAGATCGTGTACCCGATGGCCGCTGGATCGAGGCCGTGATCGTGCAGCAGGTGCAGCAGCGCCAGGATGCCGGTGGCCTTGCAGGCCAGGTTCTCCAGCTGCACGTGAGCGGCCAACGACTCGTCCTCGGCGTGCGCACCGCGCAGCGCACCGGCTAGGCCGCCCCCCTCAGGTAGCCCAGCCAGGTGCACGGGCAGGGCGCCGCTGGC
>JBGSWT010000506.1:0-1956 GCA_041751815.1 Pseudonocardiaceae bacterium | reverse complement strand
GGCTGCGGCAGGTGCCCGCACCCGACAAACGACTTGCGATCGCGCTGTCGGCCTACCCGACCAAGCATTCCCGGATCGGCAACGCTGTCGGGCTGGACACCCCGGCCTCGGCCGTGGTGCTGCTGCGCGCGCTCGCCGAGGCCGGCTACGACCTCGGCGGCCTGGACGTTGCCGAACTGGACGGTGACACCCTGATCCACCGGTTGATCGCCGCGGGCGGGCACGATGTGGAGTGGCTCACCGAGGAGCAGATGGCAGGCGCCGCCATCCGGGTGCCAGTCGCGGAGTACGCCCAGTGGTTCGCTCAGCTGCCCGCACCGCTTCGTGAATCGGTGATCGCAGCCTGGGGTGAGCCGCCGGGCCAGCTGTACGTGTCCGAGAACGCGATCTACGTCGGCTCGCTGCGGTTCGGCAACGTGGTGCTGCTCATCCAGCCGCCGCGTGGATTCGGCGAGAACCCGGTGGCGATCTACCACGATCCCGAGCTTGCGCCGTCGCATCAGTACCTGGCCGCCTACCGGTGGCTGGAGCACTCCTTCGGCGCGCACGCTCTGGTGCATCTGGGCAAGCACGGCAACCTGGAGTGGCTGCCCGGCAAGGGGCTGGGACTGGCCGCGCAGGACGCTCCAGACGCCGTGCTCGGCAACCTGCCGCTGGTGTACCCCTTCATCGTCAACGACCCCGGTGAGGGCACCCAGGCCAAGCGCCGGGCGCACGCCACCATCGTCGATCACCTGATCCCGCCGATGGCTCGAGCCGACACCTACGGCGACCTTGCGCGCCTCGAGCAGCTACTCGATGAGTACGCCACGGTGGCGGCGCTGGACCCGGACAAGCTCCCCACGCTGCGCGGGCAGATCTGGACGCTGATCCAAAGCGCCCAGCTGCATCGTGATCTGGGCGCCGATGCTGCGCCTGGAGAGGAGGACTTCGACGACTTCGTGCTGCACCTCGACGGGTACCTCTGTGAGATCAAGGACGTGCAGATCCGCGACGGGCTGCACGTGCTGGGCCGCGCGCCTGAAGGTGATGAGCTGGTCAACGACGTGCTCGCAGTACTGCGAGCCCGCCAGGTGTTCGGCTCCGGCGCGGCACTGCCCGGCTTGCGAGCGGTCATCGCTGAGTGCATCGGCCTGGACGAGCAGGGACCGCTGGCCGACGTCGACCGACTGGAGGCGCTGGCTCGCACGCTGGTGCAGGGTGTCCACGCGGCTGGCTGGGATGTGTCGACAGTGCCGGCCGTGGTCGCTGAGGTGCTGGGGTCTGAGGTAACGGGACAGCCGGACGCCGGAGTGATCTCGGTGCTGCGATTCGGCTGCACCGAACTGGTGCCCCGACTGGCCGGTACCCCCGCTGAGATCACCAACGTGCTGCGCGCCCTGGACGGCCGATTCATCGAGCCCGGCCCGTCCGGATCACCCACCCGCGGGCTGATCTCCGTGCTGCCCACCGGACGCAACTTCTACTCGGTGGACCCCAAGGCGATCCCGTCGCGCAACGCCTTCGAGGTGGGTGCCGCGCTGGCCGATTCGTTGCTGGCTCGGCACCGTGCGGACACCGGTATCTGGCCCGCCTCGGTGGGTCTCACTGTCTGGGGCACGTCAGCGATGCGCACTCAGGGTGACGACATCGCGGAGGTACTGGCCTTGCTCGGTGTCCGCCCGACCTGGGACGACGCCTCACGCAGGGTCACCGGCCTGGAGGTGGTCGGCCTGACCGAGCTCGGCCGGCCCCGCATCGACGTCGTGCTGCGCATTTCCGGTTTCTTCCGGGATGCCTTTCCGCACGTGGTCGCCTTGATAGACGATGCGATCGGCACGGTTGCGCGGCTGGACGAGGGCGCCGAGGACAACTACGTCGCCGCGCACTACCGCGCCGATCTCGCCACGCACGGTGACGACCGCCGGGCCTGCACCCGGATCTTCGGCTCGAAGCCGGGTGCCTACGGCGCTGGGC
>JBGSWT010000505.1:0-7326 GCA_041751815.1 Pseudonocardiaceae bacterium | reverse complement strand
CGAAGCCGGGTGCCGCGGGCGCCGGTCCGGATCGCAGCAGCAGCGCACCCAGCGCACTCAGGGCGCTGAGCGCGGCGGCGATCAGGAACAGGTCGTCCATCGCCCCGACGAACACCTGCAGCTCGGTCATCCGGTAGGTGGCGTACTGGCTCATCCAGGCCGGGACAGCCGGGCCAAGATCCGGAGTGGCGATGTTGGTGGGCAGCAGCGTGGCGCGTCCTGCCATCTGCTGGGCCTGCTGGGCCTGCTGGGTGGTGAAGAGTGCGGTGAGCACGGCCAACCCGAGCGCCCCCGAGACCCGCTGCGCGACGTTGTTGAACGCGCTCGCAACGTTGATCCGGGCTACCGGAAGGATCGCCATACCCCCGGCAAAGATCGGCATCATGGCGATCCCCAAACCGACGCCTTGCAGCACCAGCAACCACATGATCTGCTCGCGGGAGGTGTCGACGGTGATCGTATGCATCAGATATGTGCCGGCGGCCACGATCGTCAACCCGATGGTCGCTGGCCAGCGGGCCCCGATGCGGTCATAGACCCGCCCAGCGATTGGCATCAACACCGCCATGGCCAGCGCCTGCGGCAGCAGGGTGAGGCCGGTGTCAAACGCCCCCAGCCCCTGGGCCTGCTGCAGGAGCAGCGGGATGTAGAACAGCACCGAGAACAGCACGACCGAGAGCACCGCGATCAACAGCAGCGAGAGGGTGAACTCCCCGTAGCGGAAGACCCGGATATCCAGCAACGGGTCGTCGACCTCCAGCTCGATCACCACGAACAACGCCAAGCTCAGCACGCTGAAAGAAATGAGCCCCAGGATCCGGTAGGAGGTCCACCCCCAGTCCTGCCCCTCCGACAGCGCCAGCAGCAGCGCGAACAAACCACCCGCCACGGTGACAAAGCCCAGCACGTCGAATCGCCGTCCAGCATGGCCGGGGAAGCCCGGCAACACCAGTGCCGCGGCCACCGCTCCCAGGATCCCGATCGGCACGTTGATGAAGAAGATCAGCCGCCAGTCCACGTACTCGACCAGATAGCCACCCAGCGTCGGCCCGAGTGCCGGGGCGCACACAACGCCCAGGCCATACATGCCCATAGCGGCACCGAGCCGGTCCCGCGGCACGATCCGGTACGGGATCGACAGCGTGATCACCGGCAGGATCCCGCCCGGGATTGCCTGGACGATCCGGAAGATCACCAGGCTGTTCAGGTCCCACGCCAGCCCGCACAGCGCCGATCCGGCGGCGAACGCCAGAAGCGCCAGGTTGTATACCCGGCTCAGCCCGAAGCGATCCCCCAACCACGCAGTGGCCGGCACCACCACGCCCAGCGCCAGCGTGTAGGCCGTGACCACCCATTGCACCTCATCGGTGGTCACCCCGTACTCGTTCTGAATGGTCGGTATGGCCACATTGACGATGCTGATATCCAGGATCGACATGAACATCCCGGCGATCAGTACCGCCAGCGGCAGTCCCCAGCCCGTCGATCGCTGTGGGGCACCGGAAGCGGGCACATGTCGGGCGGCCATCAGGTATCTCGCGGCTCAGTGCCGGTCTCGGCGACAACCCTTTCCCCGGCAGGCCGGGTTGGGCTGCCGTTGCCGGATGCTGGCGACGAGGTTGCCTGCTGCGGCGGGGCAAAGCCGGCCGGGGCTTCGGGGGCGGGTCCGGACCTCAGCAGCAACGCCCCCAGTGCGCTCAACGCGCTGAGCACGGCGCAGATCAGGAACAGGTTGTTCATCGCCCCGACGAACACCTGCAGCTCGGCCTGCTGGTAGGTGGCGTACTGACCCATCCAAGCCGGGACGCTCGGGCCGAGGTCCGGGGTAACGGTGTCCGCGGGCACCAGCGCGGCGCGTCCGGCCATCTGCTGGGCCTGCTGGGTGGTGAAGACCGCGGTGAGCATGGCCAACCCGATCGCGCCCGCGACCCGCTGCACGACGTTGTTGAATGCGCTCGCCACGTTGACCTGTGCCTCCGGGATGACCGCGATTCCCCCGGTGAAGATCGGCATCATGGCGGTCCCCAGACCGGTGCCCATCAGCGTCAGCATCCACATGATCTGCTCGCGGGACGTGTCGATGGTGATCGTGTGCAACCAATAGGTGCTGACGGCCACGATCGTCAAGCCGACGAACACCAGCCAGCGGGGCCCGATGCGGTCATAGATCAGTCCGGAGATCGGCATCAACACCGCCATCACCAGCGCCTGGGGCAGCAGGGTCAGTCCCGAGTCGAGCGCCCCCAGACCCTGGACCAGCTGCAGGAACTGCGGGATGTAGAACAGCACCCCGAACATCACCACCATGAGCACTGCAATCAGGAACAGCGAGTGGGTGAACGCCCAGTAGCGGAATACCCGGATATCCAGTAACGGGTCGGCGACCTCCAGCTCGATCACCACGAACAGCGCCAGGCTCAGCACGCCGAAGGTGATCAGACCCAGGACCTGGTAGGAGCCCCACCCCCAGTCCGGCCCCTCCGTCGCCGCCAGCAGCAGCGCGAACAGCCCGCCGGCCACGGTGACAAAACCCAGCACGTCGAACCGCCGTCCGGGTTGTCTGGGGAATCTCGGCAACACGAGCACCGCGGCCAACACACCCAGGATCCCGATCGGCACGTTGATGAAAAAGATCAGTCGCCAGTCGAAGTACTCGACCAGATACCCGCCCAGGGGCGGCCCGATCGCCGGGGCGGACACGACCCCCAGGCCATACAGGCCCATGGCGGCGCCGAACCGGTCCCTCGGCACGATCCGAAACAAGATCGACAGCGTGATCGCCGGCAGGATCCCGCCCGGGATCGCTTGCACGATCCGGAAGATCACCAGACTGTTCAGGTCCCAGGCCAGCCCACACAGCGCCGACCCGGCGGCGAAGCTCAACAGCGCCAGGCTGTACACCCGGCTCAACCCGAAGCGATATCCCAGCCACGCCGTGACCGGTACCACTACGCCTTCCGTCAGCGCGTAGGCCGTGACCACCCACTGCGCGTCGTCGGTGGTCACCCCGAACTCGTTCTGAATGGTGGGGAGGGCCACATTGACGATGGTGATGTCCAGGATCGACACGAACACACCGACGATCAGCACCGCCAGCGGTAACCCCCAGCCCGTCGAGCGCTGTTGGGTCCCCGAAGCAGGCGCACCTGGGGCGGCTGCCCCATTGGGGCTTATCTCGGCTGTCGCGCCGGCCATGCCTTCACTGTGCCATCAGTACCGCCTGGGCCACCAGAACGCCGCGTGCTCTATTCTGCTGCATGCACAGGAAACACCCGGCATGACCCTCCAGCGCGGGAGGTGCGGACCTTGAGCAGCTTCGGCGGGACTTGTGAGCCTCTGAAGGCGGCGGTCGACCACCGCAAAGCGCCTCGACGCCGCGGCGACGCTCTCTACGCGGCGATCTTCGAAGCGACTCTCGAGGAACTCACTGCGGTGGGCTACGCCGAGCTGAAGATGGAACACGTGGCCAACCGCGCCCGCGCGAGCAAGGGATCCCTGTATCGGCGCTGGCCGGGCCGCGCCGAACTGGTGGCCGACGCAGTGCACCACACCCTGCCCTGCTGTGGTGAGGCACCGGACACCGGGAGCGTGCGCGAGGACATCCTCGTCTGCCTGCGCGGATTCGCCAATCTGCTCAATGGTGCCTCCGGCGAGGCGGTCCGCGGTCTGATGGCCGAGACCATCCGGAATCCCGATCTCATGGAAGTGATCCGGATGCGCTTCATCGACCCCGGCGTCAGCCTCTTACTCGACGTACTGCGACGAGGTGCCGTTCGTGGTGAGGTCCGCGCCACCGCGCTGACGACCCGCATCGCCAGCGTCGGGCCCGACCTGCTGCGCCAGCACTTCCTGCTGCACCGTCCACCGGTCTCCGACCAGGTACTGATTGAGATCGTCGACGACGTGATCATGCCTCTGATCCGCTCATAAATCGGTCCCGCCGTCGCGCTCCCCAAAATTAAGGTACGGCGCGTAGTCTATGGGTGCGGCTCGCTCTGACGAGCTCAATCACATCGATGGGGAGGTGTGAGCATGGAAGGCCCAGTGCAGCCATCCTCCGCGCTGGCCGACCAGCCGTCCACTGACGGCACTGCGACCGCCGCACCAGCACGGCGCAAGCTCAAGCGTTCCACTCGTATCGCGCTGGTCATCATCCTGATCGTGGCCCTGGTCGCCGCTGGCGCTTTCGCCACAAGTTATTTTCTCAACGCCCGCAACTTCGTCAGCACCGACAACGCTCAGATCGATGGCAGCAAGATCTCGGTCAATGCCCCTACCAGCGGTACCCTTGTCGACTGGCGCGTCGCTCAGGGCAGCACGCTCAGCGAAGACCAGGTCGTGGGCCGTATCGAGATCCAAGGTGGATTCGCTCAACCTCTCATGAGCATCCGTGCCCCAGCCGACGGCACCGTGGCCGTGGACAATGGTGTGCCGGGTGTGTTCGTGACCGCCGGCACCGAACTCGCCGTTGCCTACGACTTCGACCGGATCTTCGTCACCGCCCGCGTCGAGGAGACTGACATCAAAGAGGTCCGCCCTGGCCAGGAGGTCGACATGACCGTCGACGCCTATCCCGATACCCAGCTCACCGGGTACGTTCTCGAGATCCAAGGCGGCGCCGCCGCGGTCTTCTCCCTGTTCCCGCAGAGCAATAGCTCCGGCAACTTCCAGAAGGTCACCCAGGTCATCCCAGTCAAGATCGCGCTGCAGGACGCCAAAGGCCTCAACCTGGTTCCTGGCATGAACGTCACCGTTCACATCCACAAGCGCTAACTGGCCGGTGGCTCGAGCCGATTACGCCGACCGGGTGGTTCGGCAACTGTCGGCGTATCACTGTGGCGGCGCTCGGTCTCTTGGTTACCAGCAAGAGACCGTCTTCCTGGAGCAGAGGGAACTCCACGAAGAAGGAGGGGATATGAAGATCGCGGAAATCTTCAGCAACGTTGGCTACAGCCGCGGTGGCGGACTGGGACTACGACTGGGACGATCGGCGCCACGACCATAAGTACCGCTGGCACGACAAGCACCACTGGCGCCACAACAAGCACCACTGGCACCGCCGTTGGGACGACTGCTAGGCACCCGAGTTGCAGGCGGTGGCTCTTACTCCCGTGAGCGGGTGCTCCGCCAGCGGGGGAGGGGCCACCGTCAGCCTGGGTCCACCGTGCCTCGACTTACCGGGCCGGTGTCGAGGCCTCTTGGGCCAACTGGGGCGGGCGAGGCGCGCTGCGACTGTTCCCACACGCTCACCACTAGCGCGATCATGACAACCCACGCTGCGCCCAACGTCCAGCCGGCCATCACATCACTGGGGAAATGCACCCCCAGGTAGACCCGTGAGATTCCGACGGCGACGATCATGAGCACAGTTCCGGTCCATACCATGTCCCGACCGACTCGGCCGCGGATCACCCATCGGCTGACCATCCACGCCGACAACAACCACACCACCGTGGTGCCGGTGGTGTGTCCAGAGGGAAACGAGAAGCCGTCCTCACCCAGCACTGCGATGGCCTCCAGTGGGCGGCTTCGACTCACCAGCCCCTTCACCGTCAAATTAATCATCCCGATGCCCGCCGCTCCGAACCCGGCGATCAGCAGTGGCAACCACGACCTGCGGACCCATGCCAACGTCACGCCCACCACGGTGGCCAGGATCCCCACCCCTACCGGGCTGCCCACATCGCTGATCACCTGCATCGTGGTGACCAACCAGGGCTCGCGGTGCGCGGCGAGGAATCTCAGCACCGGGTGGTCGGCCACCGCGATGCCGTCACTCTCGAGCACGTTGTCCAACAACTGCCTGAAACTCATCCCCAACGCCAGCACCATGCCTACGCCGAGCGTCAACGCCAGCCCGGTGGCTTCCCCCGGCGCCAGCCGTCGGTCCAGGAAATGCCACTGCCTCGGGTATCGCGACCGCACCCAGACCACCGCCGGTCGTTCGCCCACCCAGGCGAGCCCGGCCCGGATCCGTTCCGGATGCCCCACCACCCACCGCGCGGCCAGGCCGATCACGGCGAGCGTCCCCGCCACGAGGACCGTCAGAACGACGGCCGCCACCTGCCCACTCACGTCCATGCCTCCTCGTTGCTCGTGAGTGCCATTCGGTGCTGGAACACTGTTACCCGCTCACGAGTGTGACGACGCTCGTCGGGCCACCGCCCCGCGACCCAAGTGCACTCGACTGCAATGATCAGAACCGTGACGATGGGAACCCTGACCATCGGTGTGGACATCGGTGGCACGAAGGTCGCGGCCGGCGTCGTCGACGAGCGCGGGACGATTGTCGCCACAACGCATCAGGACACCCCTGCTGACAACGTATCGCGGATCGAGGACGCGATAGCCGCCGCGGTGGAGGGGTTCGCCAGCAAGTACGACGTCGAGGCGGTTGGCATCGGCGCGGCCGGCTTCATCGACGCGCAGCGAGCGACTGTGATGTTCTCCCCACATCTAGCTTGGCGCGACGAGCCGCTGAAGGCGTCACTGGAGCGCCGGTTGAGGCTGCCCGTGGTGGTCGAGAACGACGCCAACGCCGCCGCCTGGGCGGAGGTCCGCTTCGGTGCCGGCCGCGATGCAGACCACGTGGTGACGCTCACCTTGGGCACCGGGATCGGTGGCGGCATCGTGACGAACGGGCAGCTGATGCGGGGCCAGTTCGGCGCGGCCTCAGAGCTCGGTCACGTCACCGTCGTCCCGGACGGCCGGCCCTGCGAATGCGGCTTGCGGGGCTGCTGGGAGGAGTACGCAAGCGGCCGGGCGCTTGAGCGCGAGGCCCGGGAATTGGCCCGTGTCTCACCCGCAATGGCCGGGGAACTGCTGCGGCTAGCGGGCGGCCGCGCCGAGGACATCACCGGCCGGATGGTCACCCAGGCAGCCGCGGCTGGTGATCTGGCGGGACTGCAGTGCTTCGAGGTGATCGGAACGTGGTTGGGGCGCGGCCTGGCTGGACTGGCCGCGATCCTCGACCCCGGCCTGTTCATCGTCGGAGGTGGGGTGTCCGCGGCTGGCGAGGTGCTCCGCGCCCCCGCGTCGGTTGCTTTCCGCGAGCACCTCACCGGCAGCGGCCATCGCCCGATGGCCGACCTGCGAATCGCCGAACTAGGCCCCGAGGCGGGTCTCGTCGGCGCCGCAGACCTGGCCCGCTCTTGGCGAGCTGCTAGTTAGACCGGCGTTGGTGGCTCTTCAAGGACCACCAACCCCGGTCTAACTAGCAGCTCGCCAAGAGCGGGCCAGGTCTGCGGCGCCGACGAGACCCGCCTCGGGGCCTAGTTCGGCGATTCGCAGGTCGGCCATCGGGCGATGGCCGCTGCCGGTGAGGTG
>JBGSWT010000504.1:0-1907 GCA_041751815.1 Pseudonocardiaceae bacterium | reverse complement strand
GCGGGGTGTGGCGGAGCGACCTGAGCCGGCCGTTGGACGGCGACTCCCACCTGCGCCTGGGCTTGGTGCAGTCCTGACGGCCGCCGTGATCGAGCTGCGAATCGGCGCCCGTGTCTGGTTCGACGGGCAAGTCTGGTCGGTGCAGGCTTGGGTGGACGGCTCCTCCGTTGTACTGGCAGCCGGGACGGCGCTGCGCCGGGTGTCGATCGGGCTGCTGGCCGAACAAGCCCAGCTGCTCGATGCTGTGCGGGAGAGCAACGGCGACCGCGAGCCGATCAGTGTCGTATGGAGCTTGTTGTCTTCAGCGGCGCAGCGCCGTCTGGAGGAACGCGCCGGTCATGTGCGTGCGCTGCTGCTACCCGCGGCCTCGCCCGCGGAGCTGGTGGCGCGGTACGCCGCGAAGGCCACTGAGTTGGCCGTGTCGGTGAAGACCCTGAAGCGCTGGGCCGCCGGTTACACCGCGGACGGAGTGGTGGGCCTGGCCGACGCCCGCACCCGCGGTCGGTACCGCAGCTCGGTCGATCCTCGATGGGACCAGGCCTGCCTGGCCGAGCTGCAGGAGTGGACCAACCGATCCACCCCCACCAAGGACGCGGTGATCGAGGCGACCGCTCGACGCCTGGAGCAGATGCACGGTCCGGACGTGGTGCCCTGCCCGTCACGAGCCACAGCGCACCGGCGGCTCACGGACCTGGCGAAGGGCCGGCACGCCTTCGGCTCGGCGAAGGCCCGCCGCTCGGTGGCGGCCCGCCCGCAGGGTGTGTACGGCCGGCTACGGGCGTTCCGGCCGGGTGAGTACGTGGTGCTGGACACCACGCCGCTGGACGTGTTCGCGATGGAGCCGGTGACGTTGCGTTGGGTGCCGGTGGAGCTGACGGTGGCGATGGACCTGTTCACCCGGTGCATCCTGGGGTTGCGGCTGACGCCGGTGTCCACGACGTCGCAGGACGTGGCGAACGTGCTGTTCCAGTGCGTCACCCCGCAGCGCTCCCCTGTCGAGCCGACCGGCGAGGACGGCACGCCGGTCTCGGCAGAGGCGGAGCAGGTGTGGCCGTTCCACGGGGTCCCGCGCAATGTGCTGGTCGGGACCGAGGTGCCGGACGGGGTGTCGCAGCAGCGAGTCGGTGGGCTGCCGGCGTGCCTGCCGGAGGCAATCGTGGTCGATCACGGCCGGCAGTACCTGTCGGCGCACGTGCTGGGGGTGTGCGGCCGGTTGGGGATCACGGTGCAGCCGGCGATCGTGCACAAGCCGACGGACAAGCCGACGGTGGAGCGGTTCTTCCGCACCCTGCGGGAGGGCCTGCTGCAGCACCTGCCCGCGTACAAGGGCCCGGATGTGTACTCCCGCGGCAAGGACATCGAAGGCCAGGCGTTCTTCTACTTGGCCGAGCTCGAGCAGGTGATCCGGGAGTGGGTCGGCACGGTCTACCACCACACGAAGCACGCGGGGTTGTGCGTGCCGGAGGTGCCGGGGCTGGACTTGTCGCCGGCGGAGATGTTCGAGGTCGGGCTGGCCAAGACTGGCGGGCTGCTGCTGCCGTCCCGGCCGGACCTGGCGTTCGAGTTCTTGGACGTGCAGTGGCGCACCGTGCAGCACTACGGCATCGAGGTGCATGGCCGCCGCTACAACGGGCCAGCGTTGAACGGCTACCGCAACGTCCGCTCTTCCTACGGCGGGGTGCACGCCGGGAAGTGGCCGGTCTTCGTCGACGTGCACGACGTGCGCCGGGTGTTCTTCCGGGACCCAAACAGCAAAGCGTGGCACGCGCTGGACTGGGAGCACGCCGCTGGGCTGGGGCAGCCGTTCAGTTCTGCGGCGGCCGAGTACACCAAGCGGATCGCGGTGCGCGAACACCGGCACGTCGACCCGCAGCAGGCCGTGCAGGAGCTGCTCGGGCAGTGGAGCC
>JBGSWT010000503.1:0-4407 GCA_041751815.1 Pseudonocardiaceae bacterium | reverse complement strand
ATCACGCCGAATGGGTCGCCGAGGCAGCGTTTCAGGTGGCGAGCACCGGCCGCCAGCAGGTCCGCAACCAGCGCGAGATGGACTGCGGGCGCGCCGACTGCCCGATTCGCGCGGTCATCGTCTCCCCGCTGGAAGTCGACGGCAGCGTGGTCGGAACCTTCGGGGTGGTCAGCCAGCGCAGCGCCCAGGCCGGCGTGATGCGGGCCACCGCCGAGGTCGCCCGCTACGTCTCCAGCCAGCTCGAACTCGCCGAACTCGACGAGTCCCGATCCCGGTTGGCCCACGCCGAGGTACGGGCGCTGCGCTCGCAGATCTCCCCGCACTTCATCTACAACGCGCTCACCACGATTTCCTCGTGCGTGCGCACCGATCCGGAGGAGGCGCGCGAGCTGCTCATGGAGTTCGCCGAGTTCACCCGGTACTCGTTCCGGGCCGCCGGTGAGTTCACCACGCTTGCCGAGGAGCTCAACAACATTGACCGCTACCTGATCCTGGAAAAGGCCCGCTTCGGGGAGCGATTGCAGGTCAAGCTGCAGATCGCCCCCGAGGTGCTGCCGGTGGTGTTGCCGTTCCTGGCGTTGCAGCCGCTAGTGGAGAACGCCGTGCGGCACGGCCTGGCGGGCAAACCAGGCGGCGGCACCGTGTCCGTCGTCGCCGAGGACGCCGGGTCGGAGTGCGTGATCAGCGTGGAGGACGACGGCATCGGGATGGATCCGGCCCGGTTGCGCGACGAGATGACGGACTCGCACCTCTCCGGTGCGCACGTCGGTCTTGGCAACGTGCACGACCGGTTGCGCGCGGCCTTCGGTGACGACTGCGGGCTGGTCGTCGAGACCGGACCGGGGGTGGGCACCAAGGTCAGCATGCGGGTGCCCAAGTTCAGCCGTGGCGTTCGTGCCCCCGCCCCACCGACGCCGAACACGTCGCGTTCACAACCGCCGGTGAGTGCCTAACATCCGTCGGACACTGCAGGCCCTGCAGTGGTACGTAGGCTGGCCGAATGGACGTCAAGGATGTGACCTTGCGGCTGCGGTTGCCGCTGCCTGGCAGCCAGCGGGAGCGCGGCCCGGTGGTGGCCGCGGTGAAACTGCACGGTGTGATCACTCCGGCGCCGGCGCCGCTGGCTCGCGGGGTGATCAATCTGGCCACGATGGATTCGGTGCTGACTCGCGCTTTCGGTTACGACCGGTTGCGGGCGGTGGCGCTGTCGATCAATTCACCGGGTGGTTCGGCCACCCAGTCGGCGTTGGTGGCCGATCGGATTCGCGGTCTGGCCGAGAGCAAAGGCGTGCCGGTGCTGGCGTTCTGCGAGGACGTCGCCGCCTCCGGTGGGTACTGGCTGGCGTGCGCCGCTGACGAGATCATCGCGCACCCGACCTCGCTGGTCGGCTCCATCGGAGTGGTCAGCCAGGGCTTCGGGTTGCACGGCCTGCTGGAGCGCTTCGGCGTGGAACGGCGGCTGTACACCGCTGGCGCGAACAAAGCCCGGCTCGACCCGTTCCTGCCCGAGCGGCAAGACGACGTGGAGTGGTTGAAAAGCATGCAGACGGAGTTGCATGGCATGTTCCGCGACTGGGTGTGCTCGCGCCGCAGTGACCTGCTGGCAAGCGAGCAAGACTTGTTCACCGGTGAGGTGTGGACCGGCCGCCGGGCCTTGGAGCTGGGCCTGGTCGACAAGCTGGGCACGATGCGTGGTGAGATCGCCAAACGCTACCCGGACGCGGAGATCACCACGATCGAGCAGCGCCGGCCGCTGCTGACTCGTCTGGGGATACGCCCTGCGGCCCTGACCGGGTACAGCGGTCCGGATTCCGCACTGGCGGTTCTGGAGGCACTTGAACACCGTGCGACATGGTCGCGCTTCGGACTGTGATGGGCTAGCCACCGTTTCGCCATACTGCGGGAGCATCACCAACCGTGGACAGCGGTACCGGCCATGTGCAGGATTGTTGGGTCCGGGGGGACCAGAGGTCGGAAGGGCGGTCGATGAGCGGCAACGACGGCAACCCCGGGCTTGTCGTGCTCGCAGTGGACGACGAGAAGGGGGCGATGTCCCTTCTGGTCGAAGTGCTCGACGCTGAGCCGCGGATCGGCACCGTCCTGCAAGCCTGCAACGCCACCGAGGCGTTGGAGGCGTTGCGGGGTGAGAAGCGAATAGCCAACGGCACGCCGCCCGCCCGGGTTGATGTCGTGTTCCTGGACATCCGGATGCCTGGGCTGGACGGTCTGGAGCTGGCCCGGGTGCTCGCCATGATCCCCGACCCGCCCGTGGTCGTGTTCGTCACCGCCTACGACGACAAAGCGCTCGACGCGTTCGACATCGGCGCGGCCGACTACTTGATGAAGCCGGTGAGCCGGGAACGGCTGGCCAACACGATGCGGCGGATTGTGCAGTCCCGGCGCAACACAACCTCCCCCGTCGAGGAGCAGAACGCCGAGGACGAGGTCATCCCGGTTGAGCTCGCCGGCACCACCAAACTGGTGCCGCGCTCATCGGTGCGTTGGGTGGAAGCGCAGGGGGACTACGCGCGACTGCACACCGGCGAGGGCAACAGCCACCTGGTCCGTATCCCGCTGTCCCAGTTGGAGGACCGCTGGTCCGATGCCGGCTTCGTGCGCATCCACCGCTCCTTTCTGGTCGCCTTGCCGCTGGTCACCGAACTGCGCATGTCGGCGTCGGGCTACGTGGTGCGAGTGGGCAACGGAGACGACGCCGCCGAGCTGCCGGTCAGCCGGCGGCATACCCGTGAGCTCAAGGACCGCTTGGTGCGGGCGGCCAAACAGGGCTGGACAACATCTCGATGAGTCCCGATAAAGGCACTGAACGCAATGAACGCTTCGACGCCGATGCCCCCCGGATAAACCCGACAAATACTGACGGGTCCGGGCCGTATGACGACCCCTGGGCTGCTCTGGAGAAAGCCGCCCAGGGGTCGTCATACGGGCCAGCCGGACCCGGCGGGAAGACCAAGCCCGGCAAGCGGGAACGGGTCGTGCTCGCGAAGCGACGCAACAGTCGCCGGGTGGTACGCACGCTCGCCGAGTTGGAGGATCAGACCGGCGTCGGCGAGGTGCTGGTCAACCAGCTAGTGCGAGTGCAGCTGATTCTGGCCATCCGGTTGATGCTGCTCACCGTGCTGGTGGTGGGCGGCCTTGCCCTCGTGTTGTGGCTGGCACCGTCACTGGGCGGGATCAGTGTTCTCGGGTTGCCGCTGCCGTGGCTGCTACTCGGGCTCGCGGTCTACCCGTTCTTCCTCGCAGTGGCGTGGTCCTACAATCGCCGTGTCGACCGCAACGAGCAGGATTTCGCCGAGATGGTCGAGAACTGAGCGCGAGTGCGCGAGCAGCCGGACTTGTTCTTCATCGTCGGGGCGATGGTCGCAGTCGCCGCGGCGACAGTGGTCAGCGGGCTCTACGGGTCGCGGACCCGGTCGACCTCGGATTTCCTGGTGGCCTCCCGAACACTGGGACCGCGCTGGAATGCCGCAGCGATCTCCGGGGAATTCCTGTCCGCCGCGTCCTTCCTCGGTATCGCCGGGCTGGTGCTCAAGGGCGGAGTGGACGCGTTGTGGTACCCGGTCGGGTTCACCGCCGGGTACCTGGCACTGCTGCTGTTCGTGGCGGCACCGCTGCGCCGATCCGGGGCGTATACTCTCCCCGACTTCGCCGAGGAGCGGTTGAGTTCGGCACCGCTGCGCAAGATCTGCACCGGTTTCGTGATCATCATCTGTTGGCTATACCTGGTGCCGCAGCTGCAGGGCGCCGGGCTGACCATCGCCATTGTCTCGAACCAGCCGCGGTGGATCGGTGCGGCCGTGGTCATGGTGATCGTGACGTTCAACATCTACACCGGCTGGATGCGCTCGATCACCGTCGTACAAGCCTTCCAGTACTGGATCAAGTTGACCGCCCTGGCCGTGCCGGTCTTCGTGCTGCTGATCCACCACGCCGTCGAGGACAACGGCGTCCGTGCCTCGCTGGGCGCCGCGGTGGACGAGAACTGGCTGCGTCCGTTCAGCAGCTCGAGCAGCAGCTCACTGCTGGCCACGTACTCGCTGGTCCTCGCTCTCATGCTAGGCACCATGGGGCTGCCGCATGTACTGGGCCGCTACTACACCAACCCCGACGGCCCTGCGGCCCGGAAGACCACCCTGGTGGTGCTGGCGCTGCTCGGCTTGTTCTACCTGTTCCCGATGATCTCCGGGTGGCTTGCCCGGCTCTACGTCCCGCAGCTGCTCGTCACGGGGAACACCGACTCCGCGCTGCTGCTGCTGCCTGGGGCGGTATTGGACGGCTGGCTGGCGCAACTGCTCGGCGCGCTGATCGCCGCCGGGGCGTTCGCCGCCTTCGTGTCCGCGGCGTCGGGGCTGGTGGTCAGCGTCGCCGGGGTGCTGTGCACCGACGTCC
>JBGSWT010000502.1:0-3284 GCA_041751815.1 Pseudonocardiaceae bacterium | reverse complement strand
AGCGGGGGTCGTGGAGCACGCCGCGTGCGGTGAGCTCGTCGGCGAGCCGTCCGGCTGCGTCCGGCCAGTCGGTGGTGGTCGGTGGGCTCATGTAGATGCTCCTGTTGTGGGCGCCCCAGGTACGGGTCCGTGGGCGAGAAGGTCGGCGAGGGCGTCGGTGAGCGGGACGCCGGTGGCGGCTTCGAGCCAGCCGTACTGGCCGCCGGGGTTGACGTCGCCGATGAACACCCACTGCCCGTCGGTGCGGACGACGAAGTCGATCGCGGCGAACGCCAGCCCCAGCTCGGCCATGAGCGCGCCTACGCCGGCGGCGACGTCACCTGGAACGCCGATGCGCTCGTAGTGCAGGGCCCGGTAGTCGCGGCGGAAGTCCAGCCGGGCCTGGTCAGTGGTGGCGTGGATGGCGAACCCGAACTGCCGCGTGCCGATCTTCGTGATCACACCGCTCTCGGCGGTGTCGCTTGCGTGGTCGGTGACGAACTGGCGCATTGCACCAGCGATACTGGTGACAAGCGTGTCAGTGATGACCAGCCCGACGCGCGGACAGGTCAGGTCTGTTGACCCACCTCGCAGGAAGCGCATCAGTTCGGATCACCCCAGCCGCTGGCCAAGTCGGCCATCGCGCGGGTCACTAACGCTCTGGCTTCGGCTCCGTACACTGCTGACTGCCGGAGCTGCTCGAACATCTTGATGTAGAGCTGGACTTCTCGAGGCTGGGTGACCTCCAGACTGGCTGTGGGCGTTTCGACGCCGACCAGCACGTTGTCATAGATCCAGAAACCGGCGGACGCAAATGCCTTGCGGGGTGCCGTCTCTGGGATGATGCCGAGGCTGACCCGTGGTAGTGACATTATCCCAAGCACTCGGTCGAGCTGACCCGACATGGTATCGAAACTCCCCACTCGTGCCCGAACTGCTCGCTCTTCGAGCAGTACGGCGAAGCGACGATCGCCGGAATAGACGATGCGCTGTCGCTCCATGCGTGCCTCGACGGCGGCGTCGAGGTCGTTCGGAGCGTCCAAGAAGTCGATAAAGTACGACAACATCGCCGATGAGTATTCGGCCGTCTGGAACAGCCCGGGAATGATGTTGTGCTCATAGATCCGGAACAGCTTGGTGCGTTCATAGAGTGGAACCGACGACAACATGAGGCGCTTCATGCCGGCGCGCGTCTGTCGACGCCACTCCACATACATGGACTCGACGGTACGGGCAGCGGCGATCAGATCTTGGATCTGGTCTTCGGTGCGGCAGGCACGGCACCAGGCCTTGATGTTCTCCTCGGAGGGTGCCTGGTTGCCGTTTTCAATGCGGCTGACCTTCGTGTAATGACAACCGATGTCAACCGCCAACGTTCGTCCCGTGAGCCCCGCCTCCTTTCGGATCTCACGGAGGCGGACGCCAAGGGATTCACGGGCGTGTTTGGCTGGACTGATATTCACTGGTGGCGATGGATAGCTTCCACACCTCCTCGAAAGATGTCCGACACAACTCGATCGTGCTGGGATCCGTTGTCATGTAACGGTCCACCACGAGTCCGCTGGCAGCAAAGATCAAGAAGATTACGACCTCGTCATCGAACAGCCAGAAGTCGTTGCCGGGTAACGCGACCGTGGATACGCGACTTCGCGGAACCCAGCGGATATCCTCGCCCACTTCAACGTACAGGTGGGTGTCCTTCAGTACCCACTTCTGGTAGGTGGAGATTGGTTCCGAGACGATACGTGCCCGCCGGAAAACTTTGCCAGCCCGCGTCCCGGCACTTATGAGGTCGAACCACGGTTGGAGCCAGTCGGTGTCGTCCGGCTCGCCGGCCTCCCACTTGCGAAGGTGCGGTATTTCGGCAGCTGTGCCATAGGAGTCCCGCATCTCTAAGTGGAGTGCTTCCCGCTTGAATGACGCGAAGTGTGCATCAAACTCTTCATACGTAATGCTGTCCATCTAACCTCCGAGAAGCGCCACGATTGCGGACCGCGAAACTTCAACGCAGGTTTCATGATCGGGGATCTTCATCTGTCCCAGCGCCTCGGTGTCCGTCACGCGCGATCCTTTGACGATGTAGTTGCCATTCTCTGTGATGTACACGATGGGTGGGACGATGTTCACCACATCGCCGCTGAGCCCGTCCTCGGCGAGGTGGGCCATGAGCGTGGCTGGCACCTCGACGATCGTCTCGTCGTCGGGTACCGCGATCATGGCCAGGATCGCCGGATTGGTGACGATCCAACCCTGCACCACATATGAGTCGCGGTCTGTGGCGAACAGGGTCGGTGACTGGTTCGGCTGGGATTCCTTGCCCAGGAATGTCAGGTGCACGGCTGCCCTCCTGCCAAGTGGTTGCTGGTTGGTGCAACCAGCCCAGCTTTACCCCTGACCGCGGCGTCCGTCAAGGGCCAGCGCTCCGCCCACCACGCCGACATGCAGGAAGGAGTGCGGCAGTCACCCCACCTGCCGTGAGCAGAACCAGCGCCAGCGCGTCGGCAGCTGGTGGACACGGATAACCACTGGACCTGCAACTTTCTACAACATCCTTGGGTTCAGCTTCGCGCGTCTCTAGTGTCACGGCCGACACATCGAGTTTCGTACGCAGCGGTCTCCCGAGTAGACCGCTCGTGTGACGGGGCCATGTCTGGCTGCGAGGAAGTGAGTCCAGTGACTTGGCAAGCGTCTACATCGCCGCTGCGAGGCAGAATCAGTCGTGATCCGCGAAGACTGCGAGCTGCTGGCGCCCTGCGGCTGTGCATCCGCCACCCCGGCCTCGACGGCACGGTCAGGTCGCGTACAAGATCGGCTCCTGGGTTGCAGACATCCGACGTCTCAGTCCGGTCCGTCACCTGCAGTTGGATACCTCCTACCCGGAGATCCTCGGGTACGGCTCCGACAGGGTCACGTCGGCGGCGACGACCATGTGCGCCGCCGTCGAGGGATGCCGTTACCGAGGCGATCCGCCTGGGCAACCCCGGTGACGGCGCCCACCTGTCCGCGCGGGTGGGCCTGCGGTGGATGGTTCAGTGGGTTCACGCGGTTTGCGGTCGGCGGGTTCCCGTCGAGATCGGTCGCTTGTCCCGGAGTGGCCGATGACCGCGCTGGGCGACGACTAGCTGGTGTCGATGACGTGTGCCGCGGACGGGCTCGACCATCTGGTGACGGCGGAGGCGATGGCAGCCGGGCAGGTGTCACGGGCCGGGGTGTACGAGGCGCTGTGCGGGGCGTCGGTGTTGGCGGCGTCGATGATGACCCGCCCGGCACCCGGTGCCGTGGCTGTTGGACGATTCTGGCGGAGG
>JBGSWT010000501.1:0-2207 GCA_041751815.1 Pseudonocardiaceae bacterium | reverse complement strand
CGCCGCGGGTGCCGCGCTCGGCGTGGGCCGATCCGGCGCACCGGCTGCGCATCCCCCTGCGCCCTGGACCTGGAAGTTGGCGCGCCTCGGCGCTTCCGTCGGGGTGATCTGGCGAGCCCGTGAATGGGCATCCCGCTCACCATGGCTTTTCCTATTCGCCGGGACACCCTGACGACGCCAGCGCCAGTACCTGCCTAGCGGTCGTCAATTTTCAGGGTCGCCCCGACGACACCGACCGGCGCCACGCCCACACTGATATCTCGTGGACAACCACATGCGACACCGTGTGTCATCGACGACCTCGGGTCCATTACCTCAATCTCGTTCGGCAAGGAGAATGAGCATGCCGACCAACACCTATTCCGATAAAGAGGCGTCGTCGGTGCAACCGGACACGCTCGCCGAGGATACCCACACCGGTGCTGCACGTCAGGAACACCGGGTCGCACTCAGACTGCTTGCGGTGCTCGCAGCCGGGGAGGCCACCATTCAACGCTGGCTGATGCGTTACAGCATTACCGCCTTGCGTATCAGCATGGGCGCGGTGTATTTAGGGTTCGGTATCCTAAAGTACTTTCCCGGCGTGAGCCCGGCCCAAGACCTCGCTCTGGCGACCACGCATCTGCTGAGCTTCGGCCTGGTACCGGCCCTGGTGCCGGACAGCGTGGCGATGGCGTTGATCGCGACGCTGGAATGCACTGTCGGACTGTTGCTCATCACTGGACGGTGGCTGCGTCTGACCATTTCGCTGCTCGCGGTTCACCTGGCCGGCATCCTATCCCCGATAGTACTGCTGACCGGGAGGATGTTTGACGGACCCCACCACATGCCCACTCTGGAAGGCCAGTACGTCCTCAAAGACGTGATTGTGCTCACCGCGGCCATGGTGATTGCTACCACGATGCGCCGGCGGAGCCAGCGCTGACGGATAGGCGCCGTTCCCAGTGAACGGCGCCTATCCGAATTAAGGCTATGGAACCCCACGGTAACTATTGGCATGGGGGTTAGTGGGGATTAGTGTGCCCGCTGAGCTGCCAACGGCTGCGGATTCCGAGTTTCTGATAGACGTGCCCGAGGTGGGTTTCCACGGTCTTGATAGAGAGGTGCAACTGTTGGGCTATTTCCCGGTTGGTTCGGCCGGCCTGCGCGAGCTGGGCGACCGCGGCCTCGGGCGGGCTGAGTTCCTCGGGCTTGCGGGCCCGGGTGCGCCCGCCAGCTCGCCTCCACTCGGTTTGCGCACGGTTGGCGTGCCAACCGGCTCCGCATTCCTCAGCGATGGCGAGCGCCTCAGCGAGCAGCACTCGCGCCCGGGCACCCTCACCTCCACGGGTCAAGAAGGCGCCGTAGTCGGTCAGTGTCTGGGCTCGGGC
Organism: Pseudonocardiaceae bacterium; assembly: GCA_041751815.1. GTDB lineage: Bacteria > Actinomycetota > Actinomycetes > Mycobacteriales > Pseudonocardiaceae. The sequence continues at coordinate 837 of JBGSWT010000501.1, read as the reverse complement.
CAGCGGCATGGGCAACCCATCGTAGAGATCGAGGGCTGCAGTGAAATGGGCATCTGCGAGTGCTCGATCACCGGTGTGCTCAGCGAGGGTGGCCTGTCCGGTGGCAACGACGATTCGCGGCCACCGGCTGGGAAGAGTCGCGGCACGCTGCGCGACCCAGTCGACGACATGCCGTATGTCGGTGTATCGGCCGCAGGCGCGGTAGGCGGCGACTGCGTCGGCCGCCCACGGCAGGAAGGACGGATCGACCTCACCGGTGCGGTCAGCCCAGTCCTTGAGCTGAGCAAACAGCGAGCATGCGGTCTCGGCATCTCCTTGGCGGTAGGCAAGGACTGCCCGTACGTGAAGCTCCAACCCGTCCGCGCGATGCAGACTATGGCGGTCGTGGCGGGTTTTGGTCGCGAGCTCCGCGCAGCACAGCTCCACCTGTTCCAGTCGTCCTTGCTCCAGGAGGACCAAAGCTCGGTAGCTACTGGCGAGTGTGGATGAATGGGGTAACAATTCGGCGAGCTCGATGAGGCGATCGGCATGAGTGAGCGCTTCACTCAGCCGACCCAGGCGGCACAGTCCGTCGATCCATGCCATGCCCGCCTGCAACAAGGTGATTGGTTCGCATCGGCGCTCAGCTGAGCTCAGGATCTCAGTGAGGAGCCGTTCGGCGTCAGCGAACCGCTCCGCGTTGACGGCCACGGTGGCGTAGCTGAGAGCGGGATGCCGGTATCTGTGCCGGTCCATGGACCGCGTAGTGGGGATGAGATCCACGCCGGTAGCCGCGGCGGCCGCTGCCGCCGTCAGACCATCGGGGTCGCCGCAGCGATAGGCGACCGCGCCCCAGGC
>JBGSWT010000500.1:0-5159 GCA_041751815.1 Pseudonocardiaceae bacterium | reverse complement strand
CATCCCCGGCCGGCTTCCCGGGCACGGCGCCGGGTTATGCCGGCGCGCCGCCCGCTGTCGGCCGGCCGATGACCATCGACGACGTGGTCACCAAGACCGGCGTCACGCTGGCCGTCCTGGCCGCCACCGGCGTGCTCACCTACCTCAGCGGACTCTGGGCGCTCGCCCTGCCGGCCGCGCTGATCGGCTTCGTGCTCGCGTTGGTGGTCATCTTCAAGAAGGTGGTCAGCCCGCCGCTGATCCTCGCTTACGCCGCCGTCGAGGGCGTCTTCCTCGGCGGTATCAGCGGCGTGATCGGAACCGCGGTCGGTAACCCAGGGATCATCCTGCAGGCCATCACGGGCACCGCCCTGGTGTTCGGCGGCATGCTCGTGGTGTACAAGACCGGGGCGGTCAGGGTGACCCCACGGTTCACCAAGTGGCTGATCGGCGCGATGATCGGTGTCGTCGGCCTCATGCTGGTCAACCTCATCGCAGGTTTCTTCACGGAAGGCGGTCTTGGCCTCCGTGATGGCGGGCCGCTGGCGATCGTCTTCAGCCTGGTCTGCATCGGGATCGCAGCTTTCAGCTTCCTGCTCGACTTCGACGCCGCCGACCAGGCGATCCGGGCTGGTGCACCGGAGAAGACCGCGTGGTACATCGCGTTCGGCCTCACTGTGACGCTGGTCTGGTTGTACCTGGAGATCCTGCGTCTGCTGTCCTACTTCCAAGGCGACTAGGCAGCACTCTCCGCACACCGATGGGCCCGGTCTTCGGACCGGGCCCATCGTGTTAGGTGGCCTTCAAGTACCGCCAACCCTGGTCCGGGCTATCTCTAACGGCTACCAACCCTTCCCGTCTGCCGCAACGGCGTATCGACAGTTGGTAGCGGTTACGGACACCCGGGCCGGTGGTTGGCAGTACTTGAAGAGCCCCGGTTTCGCAGCTGGCCTCCTCGACGGCGGGCTGCGCGGAGTGACCCCATACTCTGATGCACGCCTGAAGTTCGGCAGCAAGGCCGTGCGCTGCGCGACTCGCCCGATCCCGAGGGAGACCCGGTGCACTACGCCGAGCACATCGTCGATCTGGTCGGCAATACCCCGCTGCTGCGGCTGAACGCTGTCGCTGAGCACGTGGCACCGCTGGTGCTGGCGAAGGTGGAGTACCTCAACCCGGGCGGCAGCGTGAAGGATCGGATCGCGCTTCGGATGGTGGAAGCCGCGGAGCGATCCGGTGAACTGCAGCCCGGGGGCACCATCGTGGAGCCGACGTCGGGAAACACCGGCGTGGGTCTGGCACTGGTCGCCCAACGTAAGGGATATCGCTGCCTCTTCGTCTGCCCGGACAAGGTTGGCGAGGACAAGCGCGACGTGCTCAAGGCCTACGGTGCTGAGATCGTGATGTGCCCCACCGCGGTCGCCGCCGACCACCCCAGCTCGTACTACTCGGTGTCCGACCGGCTGGCCAAGGAGATCGATGGGGCGTGGAAACCCGACCAGTACTCCAATCCGGAAAACCCGGCTAGCCATTACCACAGCACCGGCCCGGAACTGTGGACCCAGACCCAGGGCCGGATCACGCACTTCGTGACCGGCATCGGTACCGGCGGGACGATCTCCGGGACCGGCCGCTATCTCAAGGAGGCCAGCGGCGGCCGGGTGCGGGTCGTCGGCGTCGATCCGGAGGGCTCGGTGTACTCCGGCGGCAGCGGCCGGCCATACCTGGTCGAAGGGGTCGGGGAGGACTTCTGGCCACGCACTTACGACCGGGAGATTTGCGACGAGATCGTCCCGGTCTCGGACACCGACTCTTTCGCCATGACTCGGCGGCTGGCCCGGGAGGAGGGTTTGCTCCTGGGAGGATCCGGCGGGATGGCCGTCGTCGGCGCGCTTCAGGTCGCGGACCAGGCTGACCCCGACTCAGTGGTCGTCGTGCTGCTGCCCGACGGCGGACGTGGATACCTGAGCAAGGTCTTCAACGACGCATGGATGGCCTCCTACGGCTTCCTGCCCCCGGACTCCTCCGGCGCGACCGTCGCCGATGTGCTGGTCGGTAAAGATGGGGCCTTGCCCAAGCTGGTGCACACCCATCCGAACGAGACCCTCTCTGAGGCCGTGATGATCCTGCGTGAGTTCGGGGTTTCCCAGCTGCCCGTGGTCGCCGCCGAGCCGCCGGTGATGGCGGCCGAGGTGATCGGCGCCGTCAACGAGCGGACCCTGCTGCAGGCCCTGTTCGCCGGCGGCGCGCAACTCGCCGACCGGATCGAGGGTCACATGGCTGCGCCGCTGCCGACGATCGGCGGGGGCGAGTCGATCGGGTCATTGATGCAGGTGCTGGCCGACGCTGACGGCGCGATGGTTCTCATTGACGGCAAGCCGACGGGGGTGGTCACCCGTCAAGACGTGCTCGGGTTCCTGGCTGGGCGTTGAGGGCAGGTCAGACGGATCCGCTAGCGTGGCCGCGCACGCGTGTGCCCGGCCACCTATCGAGGGGGTTCGAACCCGATGACCACTCCTCAGCCGCTGCATCAGGATCTCCGCGCAGACGAGCAGGTTCGGTCCGGGACGAACGAGCACGTGGAGCCCACCGGCATGCAACGAGAGGCCGGGTCGTCAGGAATGCAGCCACACCCTTCCGGTCCGATCCCGGTGCTACAACCCCCTATTCAACAACGCTGGCGACCTATCGGCTCCCCGTGGGATCTTGCGCCCCCGCCGCAGTTCGGGCGATTGCCGCGGTTCGCGCCACCACCGCAGTTCGGGCGACCGCCCCCGTCCGTCCGGCAGCAGGCCGACCACCAGGCTGGCTTCAGCTCCCCCATCAACGGTGCACAATCAGAACTCGAAACCCGAGAACTCGAAACCCCGGAACTCGAAACCCCAGAGCAGCAATGGACCGGTACACCGTCCTGCGGACAGTCCGACTTCGATACGCCGGGAGCGGCTGCGGTGCCCGGGCCGCTGGCGGACTTCGGAACCAGGGCGATCAGCTCCTTGATCGATTATGTGATCCCGGTGATCACGTTGAACGTCCTGTTTTCCCTCGGGGTCGCCACCGGTGCCGTGGCGTTGAGCCCGATGCTCACTGTCGTGGGTTACCTCGGATTGTGTGCCTTCGTTGGCTGGAACTCTTGCTATCTGCAGGGCACCACCGGGCAAAGCGTCGGTCGCCGGGGGGCGAGGACGAAGCTGGTGGAGATCAAGACTGGCCAGCCGATCGGATTCGGCAGGGCAGTGTTGCGCCAGTTCTGCCACAACCTGGAGTTCTTCATCGGCTACCTGTGGCCGCTGTGGGACGACAAGCGCCAAACTTTCGCAGACAAGATCGCCCACACCGTGGTGATCCGAGTCGACGGCGAATCCGAAGATCGCACCGGGAACAGCTCACCGTAGGCTAGCCAGGTGACAGGCTTCTCCACTCGCGCCATCCATGCCGGACAGGATCCGGATCCGCACACCGGATCGGTGATCGTGCCCATCCACGCCACGTCCACCTTTGCCCAAGACGGTGTGGGCGGGCTGCGTGAGGGGTACGAGTACGCCCGCACCGGTAATCCCACCCGCACTGCGCTGGAGACCTGCCTAGCCGCGCTGGAGGGCGGTCGCTACGGGCGAGCCTTCGCATCGGGAATGGCCGCAACCGATGCCCTGCTACGCGCGACCTGCCGACCGGGCGACCACATCGTCATCCCCGACGACGCCTACGGCGGCACCTTCCGCCTGATCGACAAGGTGTTCCGGCACTGGGGGATCGAGCACACCGCCGTCGGGCTGTCCCAGGTGGACGCCGTGCGCGCCGCGGTACGCCCGACGACCCGTTTGGTGTGGTGCGAGACGCCGACCAACCCGCTGCTGTCCATCGCCGACATCGCGGCCTTGGCCGGGGTCGCGCACGAGGCCGGTGCTCTCCTGGTGGTGGACAACACCTTCGCCTCGCCCTACCTGCAGACTCCGCTTGGGCTCGGTGCGGACGTGGTGCTGCACTCGACCACCAAGTATCTCGGCGGGCACTCCGATGTCATCGGCGGCGCCCTGATCACCGACGACGGTGAGCTTGATGAGCAGGTGGCCTTCCTGCAGAACGGGGCGGGCGCGGTACCCGGGCCGTTCGATGCCTGGCTGACCTTGCGTGGGATCAAAACCCTGGCAGTGCGCATGGAGAGACACTGCGACAACGCCGAGCGGGTCGTCGCAGCGCTGCAGGCGCACCCGGAGGTGATCGACGTCCGCTATCCCGGGTTGGACACCCATCCCGGTCATGAGGTGGCTGCCAAGCAGATGCGCCGGTTCGGCGGGATGGTCTCGTTCACCGTCCGCGGTGGTACTCAAGCGGCGCTGGCAGTGTGCGCCCGCACCCGGGTGTTCACCCTGGCTGAGTCGCTGGGGGGAGTGGAGTCCCTCATCGAGCACCCGGCACGGATGACGCACGCCTCCACCGCAGGATCACAGCTGGAGGTGCCCGCCGAGTTGCTACGGCTGTCGGTCGGCATCGAAGATGTCGACGACCTCATCGACGACCTCTTGGGCGCGCTGAGCTAGCGCGCCCAAGTCACCCAGTGGTCCTAGTGACCCAGTGTCCTAGTCACCCAGGGGCTGCACCGGCGGCACAGACTGCTGCACAGGCGGCGGCGCGACCGGCAGGTCGGCGCTGTTGAGGCACCCGCCGATCAGCTGCACGCCACCCGGCGCGAACACATATCTGCCAGGCTCATCACAGCCGGCCTGGTTGGCCGTGATGACCGCAGCGCAGGTGAGCAGCGCGGCCACGCCTGTCGTGACCACGACCGGCATCCAGCGGCCGCTGCGGACCATGCCCACCTCCTGTGACTCGTCTGTGACCTTACCGCGCGCGACGCCGGACCCATCGAGCTGTGTCACACGGTCGGTGATCGAACGGCCAGAGCTGGCAGGATCGCCGACCATGGAGCTGATCGGTGTCGAGAAGGTCAGAGCCGCCCGCGAGACACTGAACGGGGTCGTCCGTCGCACACCGCTGAAGCGCTCCCGGGTGCTTGAGCAGCGCTGCGGGGTCCCGGTCCACCTCAAGTGTGAGAATCTGCAGCGCACCGGTTCGTTCAAGATCCGAGGCGCGTACGTCCGGATCCAGGCCCTGTCCGCAGCCCAGCGAGCCGGCGGTGTGGTGGCGGCCAGCGCCGGCAACCACGCGCAGGGTGTGGCGCT
>JBGSWT010000499.1:0-6854 GCA_041751815.1 Pseudonocardiaceae bacterium | reverse complement strand
TGACGGGGGAACGCGAGCTGTTGGCCATCCTGCGAGGCCACTACGGCGTGTCCCGCGGATCTTCAAGCTCGACCCTCACTCTCGGGTTCCCCAACTCAACAGCAGTGCTGTTCCATGTGGCTCGGCCGCACAGCTCTGGTGTTGAGTTCGGGCAGCCAGGGGCACTCAAGTCCCGGCTAGCGACCCGCCCGTGATCCGCGGGACACGGCCTAGCGCAGCCGCTCACAGGGGCATCCGCGCTGATGCGCAAGGCTGGACCCATGGATTGTGTGTTCTGCCGCATCGTTGCCGGTACTGTCGACGCCAGCATCGTCTACGAGGACGACCGATTGCTCGCCTTCTGCGACTTGAACCCGGTGAATCCGGGTCATGTGCTGATCATCCCGAAGGCCCACGGCGTAGGGTTGGCCGACCTTGACGAGTCCGATGGAAGTCGGATGTTCATGGTCGCTCAGCGTGTCGCCGCCGTTCTTCGGCGCAGCGGTCTGCGCTGCGAGGGCGTGAACCTGTTTCTTGCTGACGGCGAGGCTGCAGGTCAGGAGATTTTTCATGTCCATCTGCACGTGTTTCCCCGCTATATGGGGGACTACTTCCGCCTCGATTCCGGGCAGCGGCGGGCGCCCCGCAAGGACCTTGATCAGATCGCTGCTCGGCTCCGCGCCGAGTTGTGACGCTTGCCGGTCAGCGCAGCATTAGGCCTTTGACCTTATTTCGATCTTACCTTGGTTAACCCGCGCTTGGTAACAGGCCTGCGGGGCAACTGCCGGCCCCCGGACAACGGATCCGTCTTGCATGCGGAAACGGCTGGAGTGCCACGGGCAGACGATTTCCTGGCCTTCGATCTTGCCCTCGTGAAGTGGCCCGCCGCGATGACTGCAACGGTTAGCCAACGCATAGACTGCGCCCTTCGCCCGGTAGAGCAACACGTCATTGCCTGCGACGGTGACCTGCTGCGGATTTCCATCGGCCAGTTCGGCGGCGTCCAGGACAGCAGTCCAGTCTCCAATGGGCTCTTCGAAAACGTTGTGATCGACGCCCAGACCCTTGCGGTAGGACAGGTGTCCGCCGAGGAATCCCGAGGCGGCGAGCACACCGGTACCGAGCACGGATAGCGCAATGCCCCGGACTCGTTTGCGCCGGAACCGCGCGGCACACGAGGCGGTGAACAGGCCCAGCGCCACGACGTTGCCGAGAGCATGGGCGGCACCGACCGCAAGGATGGAGTCTTCGACCTCGTCCGACAAATCGGACAGGCCCGAGGCCGCTGTGGGAAGGGCCGCGACGACGCCCACAGCCACCAGCATGTCCGCCCCTCGCCGAGAGGCGGTACCGGCACCACCGAAGATCCCCATGAGGTCGAGCAGCAACGCACTGGACCACGCACCGATGGGGACATCGGTGAGCAGGGGATGCACCGGGTGGCCCAGCCAAGTGCCGCTCAGCAGGTCTTTCACCGGACCGGTCCCGGCCACCTTGGCCACCGGTCTACTGATCACCTTGCCAGCGACGCTCAACGGGCGAGAATGCTCCAGCGCCCAGGTCAACGATTCGAGTTGACGATTGAATCGAGCTGCTAGCGGACGCTGTCCAGAGTCACTCACCATGCCGCATTCAACCACGGAACGTAGCGCACCGCATGGTGCACCGAGGCGAGCCAGAGTGCTCGTCACTCGTCCTGCGAGAGCACCAGCGCAGCGTAGGGTCCAAGCCCGACGCTTGCACTGCACGGCATTCCATCCAGCGGCAAGTCGCCCGACGTCGTGTCGTAGCTCTCCTGCGTGCCGAAGTCGTCGCTATATCCCGCCCAGTCGCTATTGAGCCGTACTCGCCACAGACCCCTGCGCGGTAGGCCGACGCGGTAGCTGTCGTAGGTACGGTTCGCCAGATTCAGTACCACTACGACATCATCACGCGGTCCACCGCGGTTCCAGCGGTGGTAGGCCAAGACGTTGTCGTCATCGTTCACGTGGTGGACCGTCACATGGTTTCCGCGAAGCCCACGTGTCGTGTCGTACCAGTTGCGGCGCAGGCGGATGAGGTCGCGATAGAGGGCGAGGATGCCGCCGTAAGTCTGCTGTTTCGCCCAGTCGATCGGGTTCTGGTCGTGGAACCACTGATCCTCGAGGAACTCCTGTCCCTGAAAGATCATCGGTATGCCGGGCGCAGTGAACACGAGCGCCGCCCCGAGCGTCGACCGCTTCCGGGAGAACCAGCTGCCGGCATTGCCCGGCCAGATCGCGGCCGGCAGCCTCGCCTTGCCGTTTGCGACCTCGTCGTGAGACTCGGTATAGATCACCCGACGCAGCGGGCCTTCGCCGCCTCGCGCCACCGCTGCCCGCAGGGTGTCCATGCTCCGTGCGCCATCCATCGCCGCCGTGAGCACCGCGCGGACCGGATGCACAAACCCGGCGTCCCACTGGCTGTCGAACCCGGCACCACCCGCAAACGTCGGCTGAGTGATCGCATCAACGTCCTGCATGTCCTCTGCGATGTACAGCTTCCACGGCTGCCTCGCATTCTTGTCGGCCGAGATTGTTTGGAGGAGACGCCAGCCGTCCGGAATGTTATTTCCGAAGTCGTTGCCGCCGTAGATGTTGCGGATATAACCGGTTGCGTCCCACCGGAGGCCGTCCAGGCGGTACTCCTCGAGCCACATCCGCGCGTTGTCACGGAGAAACGACACGACCTCAGGACGTCCATAGTCCGGCCGAGTGTCCCCCCATGGTGTCTGGCAACGACGGTCGTTGTAGAAATAAATGCCGCCCTTGCCGTTATCACTCCAGCCGTCGAACTGCCACAGGTCCAGGTCGCTTGGACCCATGTGGTTATATGCGACGTCAGCGATGACGGCGAGGCCCCGCTCGTGCGCCGCCCGGACGAGCCGCTTGAGCTCGGCCGGCCCGCCGTAGGCACTCTCGATCGCGAAGATATGTGACGGGTTGTAGCCCCAGGAGAAGTCGGTGGCGAACTCTGCGGACGGCAGCAGCTCGATCGCGTTAATGCCCAGGTCACGAAGGTAGTCCAACCGGGCGATCACGCTCGCGAACCCACCCGGTGAGCCACCCGGTGCGTCGTTGAACGTCCCCACGTGCAGCTCGTAGACGACAAGCTCGTCCCACGGCGGCATGCCGAACTCCGACTGACCCCAGTCGAAGTTGTCCGCGCGGACGACGGAATTGCCGGCGGAGTTGGTCACCTCGCGAGCGTAAGGATCGTTGCGCCAACGTAGATCACCAGATGTGCGCACTACGTACTTGTACTGCTGCCCGTCGCGCGCTCCGGCTACCTCCGTCGACCAGTAGCCGTTGCCCTCACTGCCCAACGCCGTCGCATCAGCAGACCAGCCGTTGAAGTCCCCGGCGACCGACACGCCCACTGCGAATGGCGCCCATACCCGGAACATGACCCCGTCCGTGTACGGCATGGCCCCCATGCCCGTGCGCTGCGAAGGCGCAACGCCGGTCGACTCGTCGATAGCGCTCACTCGGTCGCCGCCGGACGGTGCGGCACCCGCTGGGCGTTTGTGCAACTCACGGCTGCTCCTCTCGTGGGCCTAACACGCCCGCGTGGATAAGAGGGCATGCGACGGCGTGCCGATACCTCCCACACCTGACCGAATGACTGTCTCACCCCCTGGCTCCACGGCCTCACCCTCCAACAGCACGCGCCGGACGCAGCCACCACCGAACCGCGAAAAATGCTGCGACAACCTGATCCGGCTCTACGCCCCTCCCCTTCGGGAGCTCGCCATGAATCCGTTTGATCATCCATCAGGCGGACAGCTCAGGGAAATCCGCCGTTCACCGATCCTTCATGTCACGGCAAAAAGCACTTTTCACCCAGTTCAGTGTCACCCATAAGTGTGGTCCCTGCTCACCACAACACGGACAGGAGATCGCATGACGCGCGGCGAGAAAGCCCTGGGGTTCGACCGGAGGATGTTCCTCCGGGGCACGGCCGGAGCCGGGGCGGCGGTCGCATTGCAGGCGCTGATGACCCGCAGCGCCACGGCCCAGCCAGGATTCGGTTTCGACCCGCTCGGACCGAAACCGAATCCGGCACCGAACAACGGCGGGTACGGCCCGCTGGAACGTGCTCCCGGTGGGGAGCTGTGGCTGCCCGCGGGCTTCAGCTACGTCGCGTTCGGGCGGACCGGCACCCCGATGAGTGATGGCATCCCCACTCCCGGTCGGCACGACGGGATGGCGGCCTTCGACAGCGGCGGCGGGATGGTGCGCCTGGTGCGCAACCATGAGCAGGAAGAGGGGACCGCATTCGCCAGCCCGGCCTACGATCCAGCAGCCGCCGGCGGGACCACTAACCTCCTGTTCGACACCAACAAGATGGAGCTGGTGCGATCCAACGCGAGCCTCGCGGGCACCATTCGCAACTGCGCCGGGGGCCCACACCCCAACGGGTCCTGGCTGTCGTGCGAAGAGACCTACACCGAGCCCGGTGGGACCATCCGGCACGGTTACATCTTCGAGGTGCCCGCAAGTGCGGAGGGCCCCGTCGATCCCGTCCCACTCACAGCAATGGGGCAGTTCACGCATGAGGCGGTCGCCGTCGATCCGCGCACCGGGATCGTCTACGAGACAGAGGACCAGGGCACCTCCGGTTTCTACCGGTTCGTGCCCACCAACCGGCGCCGCCTCGCAGAAGGAGGCCGGTTGCAGATGCTCGCGGTTCGGGGACGGCCACAGTACGACACCCGTACCGGGCAGCGCCTGGAGATCCCACTGCCCGTGGAGTGGGTCGACATCGGTGATCCCGACCCTGACACCGGCGGCGAGCTAGCGGTGTTCAACCAGGGCCGCGCCAAGGGCGGGGCGGTGTTCTCCCGGCTGGAAGGCGCCTGGTGGGGCGACGGCGCCGCCTACATCGTTTCCACCGACGGGGGAAACGATGAGCTCGGGCAGGTATGGGAGTACCGGCCGCTCGTCGGGCGGGCCGGGCTACTGAGGCTGATCTACGAGTCGGTCGACGCGACCTTACTAGAAAGCCCGGACAACATCACCGTCTCGCCACGCACCAACGGAATGGTGCTCTGCGAGGACGGCGACGGGATCGATCTGCTGCGGGGCCTGACAGAGGACGGGGAGATCTTCGACTTCTGCCGACTGAACAGCGACAATGACAGCGAGCTCGCTGGCGCCACTTTTACCCGCAACGGCAAGGTACTGTTCTTCAATGTCCAGGATCCGGGAATCACCTACGCGGTGACCGGACCGTGGCGCCGCGGTGCCCTGTGAGACTGATGACCGGGGTGAAGATCAATAGGAGAACCCGCGGCGGGGCAGTGTTGCTCGCCGCACTGTTCGACAGGAGAGCTGTCCCGGGCATGGTGCACAGCTCTGACGTCGAACTCGGCAACATGCAGAGCGACGAGGCGACGAGTGACGGTGTCCAGCAATCCGCATGGCGGGCGCCTGCGCTGGACGTGCGTTCAGCGCCCGGTGACTACGCCGCAGGCGACCCGCCCACCCGAGTCGCCGGTCATCAGCGTGGTGGCGTCTGGGCCCCCTGCGGCGTACCGGGTCGGGATGTTGGCGTAGTTGTCGGGGTCGGCGTGGACGATGATCGCGCTCCCGTCGGGGTCCAGGATATCTCTGAGCTTGAGGCGGTCGGTCGTGAATGATGCCTGGGCTGTGCCGTCCCTGCCGACCAGGAGGACCGGCATGTCGCCGGCGTGGCTAGGGTGATTATCGTCGGCAACACGCAAATGCCCGCCAGCGGACGCAAACGGTGGGGTGGAACGCCCGGCGCATTCTCCCTTCTCGTGGATATGGAAGCCGTGAAAACCGACGGTCAGGCCGCGAACCTTACCGATGACGTTCAGTCGCCCGCTGAGCTCAACCAGCTGGACGGCTCCGAGCGACACTCCCGCAGGATCCACAAGGCGGGCCTGCCCGATTCGAAGCAGCGAGCGTGCATCGTTACTCGCAAGGGCGGTGCTGACGCCCATTCCCAATGCCACGGCAAGCGCCGTGATGAGACCAACAACGGCAACGACACGCTTTTTCATCTACTGATCCCTTCGTGGTGGCACGAGGCACGGTTCAGTCAAAGCCATACAGCCCGGCGACCAACGGCGTGTCGGCATATTCGACATCGTCGAGCACACAGCACCGGCCCGGACCGACTCCGTCCCTACAATAGGGAATCGTTGGATACCCCCCTTCCGTTACGCAAACATCAGCCCAAATACGCATATGTTCGGCGTGGTGGCATTGTGTGACGGCCCAAGGCTTATGGTTTCTTTTCGTGTCCGAATGAGCGCGTTGAGTCAGCCCCCGGGCAGCGCGTCAAGGAGAGCTTTTTATACGGCCTACTTCATGCAACCGGTCGAGGCCGTAAACGGGGGCTTGCGCCGTGTGCGTTTCACATCGTCTGCGGTGCACCGACCGCCCTGGCTTCGTTCAGTGCCGAGTCGAGGGTCATCGCCTGCCCGGCGGTCCAGGCGGCCGCGAAGCCCTGCTCGTCGAGGACGGCCCGCAATTCGGCCAGCCGCCGGTAGTGGTGATCACGCTCGGGACCAGGGAGCGGCGTTCCATTCGTGCTGCGCATGGCGTCCGCCGCAGCGAGAAGATGAGCTGCCTGGACCGGTTGGTCCCGGGCGGCGGCAACGTCGGCGAGGTCCTCCAGACACGCCGTGACGGAGCCGCGGATTCCGAGACGGCGGTACAACGCCAGGCGTTCGAGGTGGACGGCGGCCGCGCGCTCGAGGTCACCGCGGCGGAAAGCGACCAGACCAATGGTGCGGAGCGCGGAGCCGATGAGCTCCTGAGGGCTGCCGCCGGCGCGGTACGCCCACAGTGCCTGCTCGGCCAGAGCGGCGGCTGGAACATCCCGGC
>JBGSWT010000498.1:0-2449 GCA_041751815.1 Pseudonocardiaceae bacterium | reverse complement strand
GCTGCAACACGATGGCGATCCGCACCGGCGCCGCAAGCGCCCGGAGCAACTCGCCGGCCGCCACCAGGGTCTCCCGCGGACGGGTCGCCGCCGGACCGGGAGGTGGCCGGCCGGGCGAATGTTCGTCGACGACCGTCGGGTCCGATAGTGCCTCTGCGGTCACGCTGACCATGCGCTCCTCCTCCCTCGATCGAGGGTCCATCGTATGCGCCCCTCACATTCCCCCGGCATTCACTGTTGCGGCACCGTGTGTTGCGATCATCAGCAGTCGCACCGGGCATTCGCCAGTCCCTACCGTCATCCTGCCACCGCTGCCTGAGGATTCCCGTGATCCTGATCTGCCGCTTCATCATCGACTCTGCCGATGTCGAAAACTTCCTGACCCGGGCGCGCCGGGCGCTGAGCCTGCTGACCGCCCAGCATGGCTGCCTGGGCGGTCAACTAGGCCGCTCTCCGGACGACATCACGCGGTGGGTGCTGGCCGTGCAGTTCGAGTCGGTGGTCGCATACCGGCGCGCGCTGTCTCCGTTTGAGGTTCGCGAGCACGTGGTGCCGCTGCTGTCCGAGGCGTTGACCGGTGAGCCCGGGAGCTACGAGGTGTTGGCCTCTGGCCAGAGTGGTGCGGTGACCGACCACGGGAGCCTGCGTGCGCTTGACGCCGAGCGCCGGTTCGGGTCCGGCGCTCGCTAGGGTTGCAGTGATCTCACCGACTCTTTACTGACAACCTCACCAGGAGTTCTCCAGTGTCCGCGGATCGCATCGAGACCGTCGTCAGCCTGTGTAAGCGCCGTGGCTTCGTGTTCCCGAGTGGGGAGATCTACGGCGGTACCCGTTCAGCGTGGGATTACGGCCCGCTGGGTGTGGAACTCAAGGAGAACGTCAAGCGCCAGTGGTGGCGTGCGATGGTCACCGGCCGGGAAGACGTCGTCGGCCTCGACTCGTCAGTGATCCTGCCCCGCCAGGTGTGGGTGGCCTCCGGGCACATTCAAGCTTTTCACGACCCACTGGTCGAGTGCCAGAGCTGTCACAAGCGATACCGAGCCGATCAGCTCGCTGAGGACTACGCCGAACGCACCGGTAAGGATGTGCTGGAGGGCGACCTGTCCGACGTCCCCTGCCCGAACTGCGGCACCCGCGGTGAGTACACCGCGCCGCGCGAGTTCAACATGATGCTGAAGACGCACCTTGGTCCGGTGGAGTCCGACGAGGGCCTGCACTACCTGCGTCCGGAGACCGCGCAGGGAATTTTCGTCAACTTCCAGAATGTGATGATGTCGGCCCGCAAGAAGCCGCCGTTCGGTATCGGCCAGATCGGCAAGAGCTTTCGCAACGAGATCACCCCGGGAAACTTCATCTTCCGCACCCGCGAGTTCGAGCAGATGGAGATGGAGTTCTTCGTCGAGCCGGGTACTGACGAGCAGTGGCATCAGTACTGGATCGACACCCGCACCGACTGGTATGTGGATCTGGGTATCAATCGGGATAACCTGCGGCACTACGAGCATCCCAAGGAGAAGCTCTCGCACTACTCCAAGCGCACCGTGGATGTGGAGTACCGGTTCGCTTTCTCCTCCGGCCAGGTATGGGGTGAGCTGGAGGGTATCGCCAACCGCACCGACTTCGATCTCACCACGCATTCCAATCACTCCGGGGTGGATCTGTCCTACTACGACCAGGCCACCGACTCCCGCTACCGGCCCTACGTGATCGAGCCTGCCGCTGGCGTGGCCCGCTCGATGATGACCTTCCTGCTGGAGGCATACGCCGAGGACGAGGCGCCCAACGCCAAGGGCGGCATAGACCGCCGTGTCGTGCTGCGGCTGGATCGCCGGCTTGCACCGGTGAAGGCCGCGGTGCTGCCGCTGTCGCGCAACGCCGACCTCACACCCAAGGCTCGTGATCTTGCCACCGCGCTGCGGAAGAATTGGAACGTCGACTTCGACGACGCAGGTGCCATTGGCCGCCGGTACCGACGGCAGGACGAGGTCGGCACCCCGTTCTGCGTGACGGTGGACTTCGACTCGCTCACCGATCACGCGGTGACGGTGCGCGAGCGGGACACGATGGCCCAGGAGCGGGTCGCGATGGACCAGGTCGAGGCCTACTTGGCGGCTCGACTGGTCGGCTGCTGAATCGCCGTCCAGTCTGGGAGCATGGTGGGTATGGACACCGTGAGTCCCATGGACACCGTGAAACCTGAGGAAACGCGTCACCGCCGGCAAGCCGGTGCCGCCCTGCGCCGGTGGGCGGAGCAGGGTCGTCCCTCCGGAGTGGTGCGGGTGCTGGAGCGGCATGGTTTCGGCACTGTTGCGACCGGGCAACTGCTGGCCGGCACCGCCGACGGTGACCGGGCGGGAGCCGTGTTCGAAGGCACCATGGACGCGGTGGCGTTGCCGTTGCTGAGCTCCGCAGTGTCCATGCCTGGTACCGCGAAAGGGCACGTCACCGA
>JBGSWT010000497.1:0-5434 GCA_041751815.1 Pseudonocardiaceae bacterium | reverse complement strand
CCGTACTGCGACCCGCATCTGATGCAGCTCTTCGGGGTCCTCGCCAGCCCGGGTGCCGGGCTCGCGGGCCAGCAGGGTGCGCAGCCGGGTATCCAGCGCGGCACGCAGCTGGTGCCGGGCAGGGTCCGACGGCCGGGATCGGACCGGGCACCTAGATTGATCAGCTTGCCGGGTGACAAGGCCCGGCGCGGAACACGAGTGGCGACGCTCACAGCCATGGATACTAGTGAAGGCCCGCACGGGCCTGAGGTCAGTCGTTGGCATGCAGCGCGGCGTTGAGTTCGATACCAGCCTTACCTGCCCGGGGCACCGCCTGCACGGTGCCGGTGATGGAGTCCCGGCGGAACAGCACCCCGTCGGTGCCGGACAGTTCGCGGGCCTTGATCACCGAGCCATCACGCAGGGTCACTTTCGTGCCTGCGGTGACGTAGAGGCCGGCTTCCACGACGCAGTCGTCACCCAGCGAGATCCCGATCCCGGCGTTGGCGCCGACCAGGCAGCGCCGGCCGATCGAGATCCGCGCCTTGCCGCCGCCCGACAGCGTCCCCATGATCGACGCGCCGCCGCCCAGATCGGAGTCGGCGCCGACGACAACACCGGCGGAGATCCGGCCCTCCACCATCGAGGTGCCCAGCGTGCCGGCGTTGTAGTTGACGAATCCCTCATGCATCACCGTGGTGCCGGCAGCAAGATGAGCACCCAGCCGCACCCGGTCCGCATCGCCGATCCGCACTCCCGAGGGCACGACGTAGTCCACCATCCGGGGAAACTTGTCGACCCCGTACACGGTGACCGGACCGAGCCGGCGCATCCGCATCCGGGTGGTCTCGAATCCCGGCACCGGGCACGGCCCGAAGCTGGTCCACGCCACGTTGGACAGCAGTCCGAACACCCCGTCGAGGTTGATGCTGCGCGGGGTCACCAGGCGGTGGGACAGCAGGTGCAGGCGCAGGTAGACGTCGTGCGCGTCGACTGGTGGGGCTTGCAAGTCCGGCACCGTGGTGTGCACCGCCACCAGCTCAACACCGCGCGCCGGATCCGGTCCGAGCAGTGCGGCGAGCTCCTCAGGCACCTTGTCCGGCCCTACTCGCACGGTGCCGGCCGTGACATCTCTCGGGGCGTCGCGCGGCAGGCCTGGCAGTGGGTTCGGGAACCAGGTGTCGAGCACGGTCCCGCCGGGGGCGACAGTGGCCAGCCCCAAGCCGTGTGCGGAACCGATCTGCGGATCGTTCACGACGGGCCACGCTACCGTCACACCGTGAACCTGGACCTGACTGCTGATCCGGTGCAGCTGACCGCAGCGCTGGTGGACGTGCCCAGCGTGTCGGGGCACGAGGCGGTACTGGCCGATGCCGTGCAGCACGCGCTGGCCGATCAGGCACCCCACCTCCAGTTGCTGCGCTCCGGAAACACGGTGCTGGCTCGCACTGAGCTGGGTCGTCCGCAGCGAATGCTGCTCGCCGGGCACTTGGACACCGTGCCGATCGCCGACAACGTACCCAGCCGGCGCTCCGGCGGCCTGTTGTATGGCTGCGGTACCGTGGACATGAAGTCGGGCGACGCGATGATCTTGCATCTCGCGGCCACGGTGCCCGAACCGGTGCACGACCTGACCGTGGTGCTTTATGACTGCGAGGAGGTCGAAGCCGACCGCAACGGGCTGAAACGGATCGAGGCCGAGCATCCCGAGTGGCTGGTCGCCCAGCTGGCGATCCTGGCCGAGCCCACCAACGGTGCCGTCGAGGCGGGCTGCCAGGGCACCCTGCGGGTCACTGTGCGCACCGCGGGTCGCCGGGCGCACAGTGCACGGTCATGGCTGGGAGACAACGCGATCCACGCCGCAGGTGAGGTGCTGGACCGGCTCAACCGCTACCGACCACGAATCGTCGAGATCGACGAGTGCACCTACCGGGAAGGGTTGCAGGCAGTGGGCATCTCCGGCGGAGTCGCCGGCAACGTGGTACCCGATGTCTGCGAGCTGGCGATCAACTTCCGCTTCGCCCCGGACCGCTCGTTGCCCGACGCGCAGGCGCATGTCCGCGAGGTGCTCGACGGGTTCGACCTCGAGTTCACCGACGGCGCTTCCGGTGCGCTACCGGGTCTGGATGCACCGGCGGCCAGGCAGTTCCTGGCAGCCATCGGGGTCGCGCCGGTGGCGAAGTTCGGCTGGACGGATGTGTCCCGCTTCGCCGCGCGAGGGATCCCGGCGCTGAATTTCGGACCGGGTGACCCCAACCTCGCGCACACCCGCGAGGAACACGTCCGCACCGATCAGATCACCACCTGCACCGAAGCGCTGCGCCGCTACCTCACCCTTTCCCGACATGGAGACATATCGGGGTAATGAGAGGGTCGATAAGCCCGATATGTCTCCATGTCGAGCCGGGCAACACTGGGCAGCGCACGTAGGGCGAGTGCGGTCGGCTCAGTAGGGTGGGCGCCATGTCGGTGGACGGTTTGGGAGGGTCTGACAGCAACGGGGGGCCCGAGGAGCATCCTCAGGAGAAGCAGCGTGGGCCGGTGGTGCTGCGGCGGAATCGCCGTCACGAGGCGACCACGACCGACCAACGGCTGCTCGACTCGCGTGGCCCCAGTGATTGGGTGCACACCGACCCATGGCGAGTGCTGCGCATTCAGGCCGAGTTCGTCGAGGGCTTCGGAGCCCTCGCCGAGCTGCCCCGTGCAGTCACGGTGTTCGGTTCGGCGCGCACCCAACGGGACCATCCCGAGTACGCCACTGGGCGCCAGTTGGGCGCCGCGCTTGCTGCTGCCGGCTTCGCGGTGATCACCGGTGGTGGCCCCGGCACCATGGAGGCGGTTAACCGCGGGGCGTCCGAGGCGGGTGGCTTGTCGGTGGGACTGGGTATCGAGCTGCCCTTCGAACACGGACTCAACCCCTGGGTCGACCTCGGAATCAACTTCCGCTACTTCTTCACTCGCAAGACCATGTTCATCAAGTACGCCCAGGCCTTCGTCTGCTTGCCCGGTGGCTTCGGCACCCTGGACGAGCTGTTCGAGGCCCTCACCCTGGTACAGACCAAGAAGGTCACCAAGTTCCCCGTCGTCTTGCTCGGACGGGACTACTGGGGCGGGTTGCATTCATGGCTTGCTGACACCGTGGTGGCTGAGGGCAAGCTCAGCGAGTCCGAGTTTGCCCTGGTGCAGGTCACCGACGACATCGATGAGGCGGTGCGGCTGGTCGGCATCTCCTACCAAGCCTGGCAGGACACGCACTGATCGTGCGGTTCGAGGCTCCGAGGTTGGCTGCGGATCGGCGGTGGTTGGTGGCGGTTTGTGACAGCGGCAAGGGGGGTTGGCCGTCCTTGGAGAGGCACCAACGTGTCACGATCGGGCACGTGGGTACGGTGCTGATCTATCTTGTCGTCGCGGTGGTGGTGGCGGCCGTGGTATTTCTGATCGCCTCGCTGGTTTTCGGCCGGGGTGAGGACTTGGCCGCACTGCCGCCTGACGCTACCCCGACCTGGCTGCCAGAGGGACCGATCATCGGCGACGACGTGCGCGCCGTGCGGTTCGCTCAGGTAGTGCGCGGTTACCGGATGTCCGAAGTGGATTGGGTTCTGCATCGAGCGGCGGCCGAGCTCGACGTGCTGCGCTCCCGGGTGACCGAGCTGGAGACGCAACAGTGAACCTGACCGTGCGAGTCGACGTGAACGCGCCGCCGGAAACGGTGTTCGCGGCCGCCACCGATTGGGAGCGCCAGGGCGAGTGGATCCTCGGCACCACGGTGCGGATCCTGCACGGCGACGGTCGTTCGGTCGGCTCTGAGGTGGAGGCAGTCACCGGGATACGCGGGATCGGCGTCACCGACCGCATGCAGATCACCGTGTGGGAGGCCCCGGCCCGATGCGAGGTGCGCCACCTCGGGCGAGTAGTCCGTGGCATGGGGATCTTCACGGTGCAGCCGCGTGGACGCGGCGGCGCCACCTTCGAGTGGACCGAGCAGCTGGAGCTGCCGCTGGGAGCACTGGGCAGGTTGGGCTGGCCGCTGGTCCGGCCGGTCTTCGGTTGGGGTCTGCAGCGCTCGTTGGACCGCTTCGCCAGCTTCTGCCAGAACTACCCACAGTGAGCCCTGAGAGCGCGATGAGCGCCGCCTCAGGCCAGGAGATACGGTCGGGGAAGGGTCCAGCGCCGGGTACCGACGGCCGGCCGCGCTGCCCGTGGGCGATCGTCGCCGCCGACTACTGCGACTACCACGACACCGAGTGGGGGATGCCGGTACATGGCGAGGCTGCGTTGTTCGAGCGGCTCAGCTTGGAGGCTTTCCAGTCCGGCCTGTCCTGGTTGACGATCCTGCGCAAGCGGACCGCCTTCCGGCGCGTATTCGTGGGCTTCGACCCGGCTGCGGTCGCCGCTTTCACCGACGACGACGTGGCGCGCCTGCTCACCGACGCAGATATCGTCCGCAACCGGGCCAAGATCGAGGCGACGGTCCGCAACGCCAGGACAGTCATCGAGCTCGGCGAGGACCTGGACGCGCTGTTGTGGTCCTATGCGCCCGACCTCCCCGGGGGGTCCGCCCCGCGCACTACCGCCGAGGTGCCGGCCCGCACCGCCGAGTCCGAGGCGATGTCGCGGGCGTTGCGACGTCGTGGTTTCGCCTTCGTGGGTCCTATCACCTGCTATGCGCTCATGCAGGCCACCGGGATGGTCGACGACCATCTCACCGGCTGCTTTCGCCGCACCGCACGGTGAGTTCCGGCGCTGGTGAGCGCACGGTCCCAGGTGGACGGTGCGCTGCGCTGACCCGAGATCATCGGTTGCTTTTCGCGGGTCTGGGTCGATAAGGGAGAATGCAGGGGGTCACAGGTGTCGCGTGGCCATCCCGCGGTGACGGATGCACGGAGGGAGCACGCTATGGCGGCCATGAAGCCACGGACCGGCGACGGTCCCCTCGAGGTGACGAAGGAGGGACGGGGCATCGTGATGCGCGTTCCCCTCGAGGGCGGTGGACGCCTCGTCGTCGAGATGTCGGCGGACGAGGCGGGTGAACTTGGCGAGGCATTGCGAGACGTCGTGGAGTGACGATCTGCACCCAGCGTCCATCGCCATGAACTGACCCGGAGACATCAGTGCCCGCGACACCGAAGGTCCCCACCGCCCTGGCCGAGGTATGGGTCCAGGCGCGGCGCGGGCCGGGCGTACCAGATGTCGTCCTGGTCGGCCAGATCTCCCCCGCACAGCCGCCGAACGAAACAACGCCGAATGGACGATCTTCATCGGGAAAGTCCACAGCGGACGACGCGCCGGTCCTGGGCCCCGGCGCGTGGACGCTCGGGGTTGACGAGCAGTGGCTGGCCCGGTACCGGGTGCGCACCACCGCAGGCTCCGTGCAGGTGGTGCCACTGTCCGCGGCGCGGCCCGATCACGGGTGGCTGCTGAGTACCGGGCAGGGCAGCGCGCAGCACTGGCGGCC
>JBGSWT010000496.1:0-1638 GCA_041751815.1 Pseudonocardiaceae bacterium | reverse complement strand
TCATCGCGCGATCACCTCACGGGCCAGCGTCCGATAGGCCTGCGCCCCGGCGGATTTCGGCGCCCACCGAGTGATCGGCTCGCCGGCGACGGTGGTCTCCGGGAACCGGACCGTTCGGTTGATCACGGCGTCGAACACGGTGTCGCCGAAAGCCTCCACCACACGGGCCATCACCTCACGGGCGTGCAGCGTACGCGGGTCATACATGGTGGCGAGGATCCCGGTGATCTCCAGCTTGGGGTTGAGTCGCTCGCGCACCTTGTCGATGGTGTCGATGAGCAGCGCCACCCCACGCAGGCTGAAGAACTCGCATTCCAGCGGGATCACCACGCCATCGGCGCACGCCAGCGCATTGATGGTGAGCAGGCCTAACGACGGCTGGCAGTCGACCAGGATGAAGTCGTAGTGCGGTAGCAGCGGCCGCAGGGTTCGGCCCAGCGTCTGTTCCCGGCCCACCTCGGTCACCAGTTGCACTTCTGCGGCGGACAGGTCGATGTTGCTGGGCAGCAGATCCATCCCCGGCACCGAGGTGGTCTGCACGACGTCCTGCACCGGGACACCCTGCTCCATGATCACGTTGTAGATGGTGCGGTCCAGTTGGTGTGAGGCCACCCCGAGCCCGACCGACAGCGCACCCTGCGGGTCGAAGTCGACCAGCAGTACCCGGCGGCCGTATTCAGCGAGCGCGGCCCCCAGGTTGATCGTCGAGGTGGTCTTGCCCACGCCGCCCTTCTGATTGCAGATCGCCACTACCCGGGCCGGGCCGTGCCGGTCCAACGGAGGTGGCTGCGGCACCGCACGACGCGGACGACCGGCAGGATCGATCCCGTCGTCGACGGCCCCGTCGTCATACGAGATCGGCGGGGTCGGCACAGCCAGCGGCTGCTGCGCGGACGCCCAGGTCGACATGGAACCCCTTCCAGCGCGGTGCGATCCACGGGGAGACTATTCCGCAGCCGAAAACGACTTCAACGCGCCTCAGTCACGAGCCCGCGGATGCGCGGTGGCATAGACCTCACGCAGCGTGTCCACCGTCACCAGGGTGTAGACCTGCGTCGTGGTCACCGAGGCATGCCCGAGCAGTTCCTGCACCACTCGCACGTCCGCGCCGCCCTCCAACAGGTGGGTGGCGAAGGAATGCCGCAGGGTGTGCGGTGACACCGCAGCGGTGATTCCGGTCCGAGCCGCAGCCTCCTGCAGTACTGCCCAGGCACTCTGCCGGGACAGCCGGGCGCCCCGGGCATTGAGGAACACCGCGGAAATGCCCCGCCCGCGGACGGCCAAGGCTGGGCGGCCGCGAACCAGATAGGCATCCAGCGCGGCTAGCGCCGGGCGACCGACCGGCACCAACCGCTGTTTGCCACCCTTGCCGCGCAGCAACACGGTGCGAGCCGGAGCGTCGACGTCGTCACGGTCCAGCCCGACCGCTTCGGAGATTCGCGCGCCGGTGGAATACAGCACCTCTAGCAGCGCCCGGTCGCGCAGCGCCCGGGGCCCTCCGTCGGCGGAGAACACCTCCAGCAGCTGCAGCACCTCGTGCACTCCCAATGCTTTGGGCAGCCGTTTCGGTGGGCTCGGGGGATGCACGTCGGCCGCGACGTCCGCCGGCACCAGACCTTCCCATAAGGCGAACCGGTG
>JBGSWT010000495.1:0-7269 GCA_041751815.1 Pseudonocardiaceae bacterium | reverse complement strand
TAGTTCTGGTTGCCGTAGTTCGCGTTGCCGTGATTCTGGGGATGGCGCTGGTCCTGATTGTCCTGGAAGTCGTAGCCGTACGGCTGGCCGTAATGGGGGTTGGCGTCGTTGCCGGCCGGCCCCTGGTCGTGGCCGTACCCGCGTTGCGGGGCGTGCTGACCCCGCTGGCCGTGCTCGGGGTGCTCACCCTGTTGCTGGCTCATGGCTCGGTCTCCTGCGGTACGAGGTTGCGGTGCGTCGGGATCAACCGACGAGCTGGTGCGGAACTGTCCCGTATGCAGCGTCTCTGACCGCTCCAGAGCCACCACCACGTCTCCGTATATGTCCCAGGACTGGCCAGTGAGATGGCTCTGGATGCAGCTCCTGAGCATCCGGATTACCCGCTGCTCGTCGCCTGCGAGCCGGTCGTGGTCGGTCGTCCCGAGTGTGACGATATAACGGTTGGGCGCGAGCACCCGCCCCCCCGCGAGCGGACGAGCATTGTCGTCGGCTTCACGTTGGAGCGCCTGGGCAACCTCCTGCGGCACCACGCTACCGCCAAAGACCCGGGCAAAGGCGTCGCCGACCATACCTTGCAGCCGACGCTCGAACCGCTGCGCCTTGCCCACGGCGCCCTCCTCTCCACGACTCTGCCAGGATTCGCTGCCCGTTTCCTGCCAGTCTCCCCCGATCGTATCCGGGAGAGCCAGCGAGCAGGGTCTGCTGCGTCGGGCGTTCGGAGGGTGGATGCTAAGCTTCCGCGATCACTCGGGCGAGTGGCGGAATGGCAGACGCGCACGGTTCAGGTCCGTGTGTCCGTAAGGACGTGGGGGTTCAACTCCCCCCTCGCCCACTCCTCTCGTGAGCAGGTCAGAGTGAGGCTGCCGGAGTGAGACCCGCGCCTCTACGTGCATAAGCTCGGCGGCCGCGGGGAATGCTGGGAGTTCACCAGGCTGGCTTGGGCCTGCTTCAAGGCTCGAGGTGATCTGAAGTGATGATCGAAACCCAGCACACGAGCAGGTCATCGTGGTGACCGGCGCAAGCGCCGGGATCGGGCGAGCCGTCGCGCAAGCCTTCGGCGCCAGGGGCGCGAAGGTGGCCCTCTGCCCGGGGTGAACACACCGCAGTTCTCGTGGGTGCTGTCCCGGCTGCCACACCACGCTCAACCGGTGCCGCCGATCTACCAGCCCGAGGTCGCCGCCAAGGCGGTGGTCTATGCCGCGGACCACCCGAAGTGTCGGGAACACTGGGTGGGCGGCAGCACGGTGGTCACGTTGATCGGCAACAAGTTGGCCGCTGGTCTGCTTGACCGATACTGGGCCGGACCGGGTACTCCTCGCAGCAAACCGGCCAGCCCCGCGACCCCGACCAGCCAGCGAACCTGTGGGAGCCGGCCGACGGGCTAGGCGGTCGCGATTTCGGCGCCCACGGCATCTTCGACACCCAGTCGACCTCTCGCAGCTATCAGCCTATGGGCGTCACAGCATCGCGGGCTGCTCGGCGCCCTCGGCGCCGGTGCCGGCACGCTGCTCGGCTTGCTCGCTCGCCGCAGGTGATCAACAACGCACCGTTGGCCACGTGTGCGACGATTCTGGGCCTGACCTGATGTAGTCAGATTCGCCCGGCTCCGGCGGTCGGTGCAGCAGCACGGACGGCTTGAGAAGAAGAAGGGGCCATGACTTACGTCTTCGCGCAGGACTGGCAGCACGAAGGGAAGCGACTGACCGGTATCGAGAGCGCCGCTGACCCGGTCAGCCGCGACGTGCTGTCCCGGCTGGGGTTGGAGAGAGGCTGGCGCTGCGCGGAGGTCGGTGCCGGGGGCGGGTCGCTCGCGCTGTGGCTCGCCGACCGGGTAGGTGACACCGGACAGGTGGTCGCTACGGACCTGGACCCCGGTCACCTGATAGCCCTCGAGGCACCGAACCTGCAAGTGCTGCAGCACGATCTGACCACAGAAGATCCACCCGCTGAGCCCTTTGACCTGGTGCACACGCGGCTTGTCATCGAGCACCTGGCAGACCCAGAAGATGCATTGACGCGGCTCACGGGTTGGGTCCGGCCGGGGGGCTGGTTGGTGGTGGAGGCCGGCGACTGGTCGACGCGGTATGCGATCACGTCGTCTGCGGTGTTCGAGGCGGCCTTGGTCGCCGTGCAGAGCTTCCTCGCGTCGGCCGGCTTCGCGCCGATGTTCGGGCGCCGCCTTCCGGGGTTGTTCCGCAGCCAGGGCCTGGTCGATGCCGGCTGTGAGGCCCGCAGCAGGATGCTTAAGGGTGGTACACCCGAAATGGAGTTTTTCACGCTGACAATCGAGCGGGTGCGGACCGCGATGGTTGCGGCCGGCTTGATCAGTGACGATGAAGTTGCCGCGGCGCTGACTGTCTCTGCGGACTCGTCCTTCGCCGTCATGTCACCGGCTCTGGTGTCCGCGTGGGGCCGCGTCGCAGGTCCCTGATCAGCTCCTCAAATCGGCCCGAATTAAAGGAGGGGTGGCCGTGTTGCGGCCACCCCTCCTTGCCGACGGCACCACACCCGATCACCTGATCGCGCGGCAGTACTGCACGACTCAACTGCAGTCGGCTCCAGCACCGCCCTCAGCGCCACCGCCGACCACGCCGGTGCCGTTCCCTAGCCAACGACACCACACGTCATCACCAGCACTAACTCAGCTGCAGCTGGGCTCAGTTGCCACCGTTAGCACTGCCGCCAGCACCACCGACGCCGTCACCGGCGCTGTTGGACTGCGTGCCCAACGCGTTGATGTTCAGCAGGTTCACGCCGATGCCGCCCTGGCCGTTGCCGCCGGCACCGCCGACACCACCGTCGCCGCCGCCGTCGTGGCCGCCGCCCTTGCAGCCGCAACCGGCGCTGAACAGGGACAGGACAGTACGTGCGGGGAGCAGCTCCACGTGCTGGCCATCGATCTCAGCAAAGCTCAGTCCGTCAGACATTCAAGTCCTCCTCAAAGTGACCCAAAAGGGCCGGAAACGGAATACCTCGTCGGCACCATCGCCGATTCGGCATATTCACACCATGGCCAGGAGAAGGTCCGTTGGCAACATGCACCGGCCACCTAAACCTTGTGCGCCACCACGTAGTTGCTACGACGGATTTTCGCGTGGTTAAGCCAACTACGGTAGTTACGTAGATTCGGAAACGAACACCTACTGCTGGCGTCGCGGGATTGATCCGCCGAGTGGGACCAGTCTCCGCGCGGCAGATAACTCGAGCGAGGGGCCTACTTGAGCAATGCCCCAGCTTCCTGAGTGTGCTCATCGGCCCACCGAGACACCGGCAGCGGCATTGACGATAAGACACACGCGGATGCCCCGGAATAATCAATCGCTCAGCGTGTAGCAGCAGTGAACGACGGTGCGCGGGCTGCCGGTGCATGTTCGCACCGCCGCTGGCTCAGGCCCCGACTTATCAAGCAACCCGCGCACCGCGCTAACGATAGCCCGGGTTAAGGAGGGGCGACCGCGTTGCGGCCACCCCTCCTTGCCGACGGCATCACACCCGATCATTCTGATCGCGCGGCAGTACTGCACGACTCAACTGCAGTCGGCTGCCCCAGCACCACCCTAGCGCCACCACCGGCCACACTCGGTGCCGTTCCCTAGCCAACGACACCACACGTCACCAGGCGTTCACATCAGCTGCCGTTGGCTCAGTTGCCGCCATTCGCGCTGCCACCAGCGCCGCCGACACCGTCAGCCGCGCTGTTGGCCTGAGTGCCGGCCACGTTGATGTTCAGGACGTTGAGGCCAAGGCCACCCTGGCCGTTGCCGCCAGCGCCACCAGAGCCGCCGTCACCGCCACCGGCGACGAACAGGGACAGGACAGTACGTGCGGGGAGCAGCTCCACGTGCTGGCCATCGATCTCGAAAAAGCTCAGTCCATCAGACATTCAAGTTCTCCTCACAGGTAGCCCAGTAGGCCGGAAACGAGACACCTCATCGACGACACCGTCGATTCGGCTTATCCCACCATGCCAGGAGAGGATCTCTTGACAACATGCATTCGCCCCTCAACTTTTGTGCGCCACTACCTAGTGGCACGATGACTCTTCCGCTAGAACGCGAACCGCGAACCGCTACGCATATCCAGGAAAAGAATACCTACCACTGGACTCAAACGTGCTAGTCAGAACCCCGCGCCACCGGCACCAGCCAGTGCCGGAGTCATTCACCACTTCGCACCACTACCTAGTTATGGAAGATCGTATACGTAGTCAGCAGCGTCACTCGGGGAGAATTCGCGACGAAGCGAGAATATTGATGCCCCGGTTCGGCGAGTATCGTGCCAGCCCGGGCGCAGCTTTGGGGCTAGCCCTGGAGACCTTCAGAGGGCAGCGATGGACCGCTCACAATATTAAGGAGGGGCGACCGCGTTGCGGCCACCCCTCCTTGCCGACGGCACCACACCCGATCATTCTGATCGCGCGGCAGTACTGCACGACTCAACTGCAGTCGGCTGCCCCAGCACCACCCTAGCGCCACCGCCGGCCACGCCGGTGCCGTTCCCTAGCCAACGACACCACACGTCACCAGGCGTTCACATCAGCTGCCGTTGGCTCAGTTGCCGCCGTTAGCGCTGCCGCCATTGCCTCCGAGGCCGTCACCGGCGCTGTTGGACTGCGTGCCCAACGCGTTGATGTTCAGGACGTTGAGGCCGATGCCGCCCTGGCCGTTGCCGCCGCCGCCGCCGACACCACCGTCGCCGCCACCGCCGGCGCTGAACAGGGACAGGACAGTACGCGCGGGGAGCAGCTCCACGTGCTGGCCATCGATCTCAGAAAAGCTCAGTCCGTCAGACATTCAAGTCCTCCTCACAGTGGCCCCAAAGGGCCGGAACGGAACACCTCCTCGACTTGCAACCGCCGATTCGGCTATCACAATCATGGCCAGGAAAACGTGAGGTGACAACATGCATTCGGCACCTAAACTTCTGCGCTCCACTACCTACCTGCACGATGGCTCTTCCGGCCAGCGCGGGATCTGGGGAGCCGTTACTGATATTTAAGAATCCAATACCTACCACTGGAGATCAACGGGCCCGCCCAGTCCCCGGGAAGTATGTACGCAGATAGCGGACCGCCGCTCGCCGCCCGACGCCGGACAACGCCGGACAACGCCGGATCATTCACCATCTCGAACCGTACACGCCAGCAGACCAGGACTGATTCACGCCGGGCGTTAACCTTCACATCGATAAAGGAGGGGTGGCGTGTTGCGGCCACCCCTCCTTGCCGACGACCCCGCGCCCGATCACCTGATCGCGCGGCGGTACTGCTCGACTCAACTGCAGTCGGCTGCCCCAGTACCGCCCTCAGCGCCACCGCCGGCCACGCCGGTGCCGTTCCCTAGCCAACGACACCTCACGTCATCACCAGCACTAACTCAGCTGCAGCTGGGCTCAGTTGCCACCGTTAGCACTGCCGCCAGCACCACCGACGCCGTCACCGGCGCTGTTGGACTGCGTGCCCAACACGTTGATGTTCAACAGGTTCACGCCGATGCCGCCCTGGCCGTTGCCGCCGTCGCCGCCCGCACCACCGTTGCCGCCGCCACCGCCGGCGCTGAACAGGGACAGGACAGTACGTGCGGGGAGCAGCTCCACGTGCTGGCCATCGATCTCAGCAAAGCTCAGTCCATCAGACATTCAAGTCCTCCTCACAGTGACCCCAAAGGGCCGGAACGGAACACCTCATCGACGGCAACCGCCGATTCGGCATATTCACACCATGGCTAGAAAAATGTCCCGTGACAACATGCATTCGCACCTAAACTTTCATGCTCAGTACCTAGTCCTGACGCCGATTTCGACTACTTAGCCGACACTGCAGTTACGGAGCTCAGCACCGGACAGCGCTGGGCTGCTCAGTAAAATTACGACCCAGTCGCCGAGCACCGGCCGTGCTCAGTAAGCACACCGACCGTCGCATGCACGCATTTGACGTCGGGCTCTTCGAAGTTCGGTCGTGTTCTCTCTCTCGTTGGCCGCGGAGCCGAAGACGGGCTCATGCAATGGCAAGGGAGCCAGCGAACAAAGCCGCTCACATTAAGGAGGGGTGGCCACATTGTGGCCACCCCTCTTGCCGACGGCACCACACCCGATCACCTGATCGCGCGGCGGCACTGCTCGACTCAACTGCAGTCGGCTGCCCCAGCACCGCCCTCAGCGCTGCCACCGGCCATGCCGGTGCCTGTTCCCTAGCCAACGGCACCGCAGGCCATCACCGGTGTTTGAGAGCACCGATTCAACTCAGTGCTGTCGGCTCAACCGTTGCCGCCGTTAGCGCTGCCGCCGTCGCCACCGAAGCCGCCACCGGCGACGTTGCTCTGGCTACCCAGCAGGTTGATGTTCAGGACGTTGAGACCGATGCCACCCTGGCCGTTGCCGCCGGCGCCGCCGACACCGCCGTCGCCGCCACCGGCGCTGAATAGGGACAGGACAGTACGTGCGGGGAGCAGCTCCACGTGCTGGCCGTCGATGTCAGCAAAGCTCAGTCCATCAGACATTTAAACCCTCCTCACAGTGGCCTAGCGGAATGGAACAGAACACCTTATCGACAGCACCGCCGATCCGGCTTATCCAAAAGCATGGCGCAGGAGAAGGTCGCAGGACAACATGCATTCGCCACGTAAACTTTTGTGCGCCCCACCTAGCCGCGGCGGTGATTTCCCCACTACTTAGTCAACACCCAACAGTTACGCAGAACCCAGGAGCCGGGTACCGATCGGATACGTGTGCGTGGCGAGCTGCGGGCCTGGTGGAACCGCCATTGCGGCTGGTGGGTGCCGCGGCTCGGGACGGACGCAGGTAGCGGACTATGCCGCAGCCAACACCGGGTTGGGGCCAGTCCCCACCGGAGCCGGGCACCGGGGTCGTTGGATATCCCGGGCTCTTACCCAGATGCACCGATGGTGGCTACCTAGTTTTCCTGCAATCGTGCCCACATCGCGATGCTCAAAGCATGGCAGCGAGATGACCGTATTCCGAGACCCCCACCGCGGGCGATGCTGCCACGCGATCACCTAGCCGGCGGTATCGACTACACGGAAGGGAAGTGCCCCTTAATCATGTTTCAAGGGGGGTGGCCGTTGAGGCCACCCCCCTTGCCGACGGCATCACATCCGATCATGTGATCGCGCAGCGGCACTGCTCGACTCAACTACTGTCGGCTGCCCCAGCACCGCCTTCAGTGCTGCCACCGGGCATGCTGGTGCCGTTCCCTAGCCAACGGCACCAGCGATCACGGCTCAAAAATCACCGTTCAACTCTGTGCCGTTG
>JBGSWT010000494.1:0-4463 GCA_041751815.1 Pseudonocardiaceae bacterium | reverse complement strand
CGAGCCGCTGGATCGTGGTCTTCCGCCTGCCGCGCGTGCGCCGCGACTATCACCAGGTCTCCGGCGAGCAGCTCGATCAACGCGCCGCATTGTCCAACCATCGGGTCATAGTGCGGGCTGGACGCGGCCGCCTGAGCCCATCGGCTCCGTGCCGAGACCAGGTGACCTCGGCACGCATCCAACGAGGCGAGCAGCGCCAGGCTCTGCGACATCCACGATACCCGCGCTGCTGCGGCGGCCAACTCCACGCTGCGAATGAGCACGTCCTCGGACGCGTCGAAACGACCTTGCAATCCCAGCGTGTGACCCAACGCCCGGAGCGCCTCGGCGATCCCCCGTTGATCTCCGGCCCGCTTGGCCTCGTTGCACAGCTGTCGCGCTGCGAGCTCGGCGCCGCACAGATCCCCGGCCACCCCGCGCATCTTGGCCAGCTCGATCGCGGCCATCCGAGCCGCAGCCTCGCAGCCGGCCCGCTGGCACAGGGTGAGGACCTGCCGGCATTCCTGTTGCCCCGCGTCGAGATCGCCCGCCCCGTAGGCGAACAAGCCCGCCAGCCATAACCGGACATCAGCTTGCCGTTGCAGATCACCGACCCCGGTGAGGAGCTGCCGCATCCGCCGCACGGCAGTGGTCTCGGCGACACAGTGCTCGGTTCGATCGACGATGCCCCAACTCGATCGCTGGAACAACGCGTCGAATACGCCACGCCAGCGCTCGTCGCCGACCGGCAACAGTTCCCGCAACCTCGACACGGTCATCCACGCCTGGGAACATCGCCCTCGCTGCTCAGCGTGGGCAGCCATCCTGATGAGCGCGTCGATCGCCTCGCCGTCCCCGGCCTGCGCCGCGCGGACGAAATGCGACGCTGCGGCCTCCGTCTGCCCAGACTCAAGCAGTGTCTCGGCCACCCGCCGGTGCGTCATGCGTCGCCGGGCACCGCCGATGTCGGCATAGAGCACCTCTCGGACCAGCGAATAGGAGACCTGGTAGGTCAATGACTGATCGTGGCGCTGCTCGACGACCATCCTGCAACGCACCAGTCGCTCCAGGGCGAACGCGACGTCGTCGATCGACTGGCCGGTGATCCGGGCGAGGTCGTCTGGATCGATCAGGTCACCGACCACGGCGAGCAGCTCGACGAGCGACAGGGCCGGTGGGTCGAGCCGCGCCGCTTCAGTGCGCACCCAGCAGGCCAGTTTCTCCGGTACCTCGTCCAACGCAGGTGCCTGAAGGTCCGCGCCGTTGTCGATCAGCGCCTCCAGCAGCCCGACGGCGAACCGCGGGTTGCCCTGCGCGCGCACCATGAGCCAGTCCACCAGCCCGGGCGGCACACGATCTCGTCGAAGGACCTCTGCGGCCAGCTCCCGGAGACCATCCAAGGACAGCGGGGACAGTTGAATCCGGCATACCATCGCCTCCTGTTCCAAGGCATGCAGCACCTCGACGGCCGTCTGGTGCCTGGCCAGCTCGGCCGGCCGGGCCGTGACGAGCACGAACAGTTGGCTGGCTGGAAAGTCCCACGCGAGCCGCAGCAGCATCTCCCACACCACGTCATGGCCCTGGTGAGCGTCGTCGAGGACCACGATGATCGGCCGGTCGGCGCTGGCCTTGGCGAGCAGACTCGGGATCCACTCGAGGAAGTGGTAGCGGAGGGTTTTGGCGCATGAGGACGCGTCATGGGCTATCTCGGCGCGCGGTGCGAGCGCCGGCAGGTTACCGAGCCCGCTACCGCAAGCGCGGCATACCCCATCAGTGTTCACACCATCCGCATGCAGTCCGAGGGCCTCGGCCCACGGACCGAACAGTGGCGTACCCGCAAGGGGCGAACTGTGAGAGATCAACCCGCTGGCCAACTCATGAGCGTCAGGCAGCAGTTCGACCGCTAGCCGGGTCTTGCCCACGCCGGCGTCGCCGAGGACCAGGGCCACTCGCAGCTCGCCCAGCGCGCTGCGTTGCCGCTCGACCTGCAGCGCACCGAGCTCCCGGACGCGTCCCGGCACAAGGCGTCCAGTGCTTCCGGGGTAGCACAGTACGCCGCTAGCCTTGGCCATTTGCGGAGTCATCCGCGCGGTGATAGCGATGGGCCACACGGGTTGTCGAGTCGAGCGATTGCGTGCCTTATCCAGCTCGTTTTCACTCTGCGCATGGCGTTACCCTTTTGCGACTCGTGCGGTTCGGGTGATTGCCTCATATTGCGTCAGAAAAAAGCACCACCCCTGCCAGACTTCTACGCTGGGTTCCCCACAGTGCATTCAAACGTCGGTGATCGGCGCCCTGGACAAAGTTGCTGACTTCAGGAAAAGTACCGACCGGTTGGCTCGCGGCCAAGGAGGTTCACCCCAACGCCGCACCGCAGCTCGCACCGCGCGGATGTTCTAGCGTGGTGCCATGTCGAGTGGCGTGGCACGACAGGTCGTAGGCCAGTGAGTGGGGGTCGGGTGGTTGCGGCACAAGGGGAGCCGGCGGGTGCAGCAGCGGCGTCACCGTCACCGCCTGGGCGTCTCCAAGGTCGAGCACGGGTCACCCGGCAGGCCTTGCTCGTTGCGGCCGCGGCCCGGTTCGCCGAGGTGGGCTACCACGGCACATCACTGAGCGAGGTGATCGCCGCGAGCAAGGTCACCAAGGGCGCGCTGTACTTCCACTTCGTCTCCAAGCAGGCCTTGGCCGATGCGGTGGTGGCCGAGATGGTCGCGCGCTGGGGGGTGATGGTTGCCGAGGTCAACGCCCGTGGCTTGGATCCACTATGGACCCTGCTCGCGCAGACCGACGAGGTCGTCGCCCGCATGATCGCCGATCCCATCGCCCGTGGTGGCATCCAGCTGCTGTCTGACCCCGGGCTGGTGTGCGCCGGGGCCGCTGAGCACTACGCTTACGGCGAAACGGCGGCCGCCGAGCAACTCACCGCCGCCGCGGCGACCGGGCTATTGCGACCCGGTCTCCACCCGACTCGGATCGCCCGTTTGGTCGTGGCCATGATCACTGGTGTCAATGTGATCTGTGATCTCACCCGGGACCGCGACCAGCTGTGGGAGTGCGTCACGGACATGTGGCAAGGGCTGCTGCCGGCTATCGCCACGGAACCCTGGCTTGAGCGCTGGCGGGCTGCCGACTGGCCGCGGCGGGCGATACCCGCGGCCACGGAACCCCTCGACCTACCTAGCCGAGGCGGGTAGCGGCCTCAGGCGGAGCTCGGTGCCCAGTTGCCGTGGAAGCCGTGCGGGACGCGGTCGGGCAGGTGGATCGCGGCGATGGTTTCGAGGGTGGCGGCGTCGAGCAGCATGAGGTCACTGCGGTTGGTGATGGCGTCGTACACGAAGCCCATCAGCACGCCGTCGTCTTCGGCGGCATCGGCTGTGTTCGGGATGAACACGAACTCGCCGGGCTGCCGGTGTGTGCCCAGCCGGCACTCGGTGGTCCGACCCTGATGCAGGTCATGTTTGAGCACAGCGTCGACGGCGATGGCTTCGGTGCCGGACGCGGCCTGCATGGCGTAGCCGTAGCGGTGCGGCCGGCCGAGGAGCCGTTCGTCGATCCGCGGGAATTCTTGGGGACGGTCATCGAGCCGGGTTTCGCGAACCTTTCCGGCAGTGAGGTCGACGGTCCAGCGGTCCAGGGTCGCTGGGCCCCCGGTGGGTCCGCACAGCTCCCTGCGCTCGTCGCAGTCAAACATCGTGGGGTGCCGCACCACGTCCAAGACGATCGTGTCGGCTTCCTCGTAGGCATTGAGCGGGTGGAATACGTAGCAGGGCGCTACGTCGAACCACCGGATGTCGTTAGCGCCACCTAGGCGCGGCAGGACTCCGATGCGAGCCGGGTAGGTGGGATCCCAGGAGTAGGGCATGTTCGTGTTCCCGCGGACCCATTTCCCGAACATGGCCGTGATCGGATCGGGCACTCGGACGCGGCCGATGAGCGCGGAGAGCACCAGTCGTGCAGGTGCTCGCAATGCGCGCGGGGATATGATTTCGGCACCTTGAACCGGATCGAACGTGACTGGCAGGTCGTAGAACACCACGTGGTTCTGGGTGAGCGAGAAGTCGTGCATCATCGGGCTGCCCGTGACCGCGATATCGACGGTATGCCGAGCGCGCCCGTCGACACCAATGATCGAATACTGCACGGTGTTGCCGCGGCCGAAGAAGTAGGAGACCGCGTGCAACTCTCCGGTGTCGGGGTCGCGTTTGGGGTGCGCGGTGTAGCCGCCGGGCAGGGAGCCGTCGAAGTCACAGGGTCCCACTGTGTTCAGCTCGTCGGTGAGCTCGTAGCTGGCGACCCCGCCTTCGACCAGCGCGAGGGTGCGCCCGGCGTGGCTGAGCACGTTGGTGTTCGCCGTCAGCACCTCCAGCCCGGCACGATGGCGGCGGCGATCGGTCGGCTCGCCGAGCGATCTGGCGATGGCAGGACTGCGAATCCAGCGGTTGCGGTACCACTCGGCCTTGCCGTCTCGCAGGCGCACCCCGTGC
>JBGSWT010000493.1:0-3760 GCA_041751815.1 Pseudonocardiaceae bacterium | reverse complement strand
GCAGGCCGGGTCGATGCGGCGGCATGCTCGCTGCGCGCGGCGCTGAACACGTTCTCCGGCCCGCCGCTGGCCAACGTCGCCTGCGGTCCGGTGCTGTCGCGGTACGTCGTGAGCCTGCAGGAGCAGCGGCGCAATGCCCGCCACCTGCGCGTCGAGGCGGAGATCGCCTGCGGCGCGCACCGCGAAATGATAGGTGAACTGCGTGCGACGGCATAGGTCTAACTGCTCGAAGAGGTGCTGCACGGCCAGCTGATCCGGGTACTGGCCCGCAGCGGCCGGCGTTCGGAGGCCATGGAGACCTATCGCGACCTACGCACCCGGCTGGTGGACGAGCTCGGCGTCGAGCCCTCCCACGAGCTGCAGCAGCTCTACCTCGCCCTGCTCTCCGACGGCGACGACCAGGGCGCCGCGGCCTAGTCCGTCCCGGCCTCCCGCCGGACGAACCACCCATCACCCGCGCCGCACGGCGCACACCCGAGAAACGGAGAACGACATGTCGCGTACGTACGGACAGTTCTGCGGTCTGGCCAGAGCACTGGAGATGGTCGGCGAGCGCTGGTCGATGCTGGTCGTCCGTGATCTCGTCATGGGCCACAAGACCTTCACCGACCTGCGAGCCGGACTGCCGCGTATCCCGGAGAGCATCCTTTCGTCGCGTCTCAACGACTTGGAGCGCGTGTGCGTGGTCCGCAGGCGCGTCCTGCCTCAGCTCGACGCCTCGGTGGTCTACGAGCTCACCGAGTACGGCGCCGAACTCGAGGCCGTGGTGCTGCATCTCGGCCTGTGGGGCGCGCGCTCGCTGGGCGAAGCCACCGAGGGCGACGTATTCACGGTCGACACCGCGGTCCTGTCGCTGTACGCCACCTTCCGGCCCGAGCACGCCCGCGTCCGAGTGGCCTACGAGCTGCGTTTCGGGCCGGAGATCGTCCTGCACGCCGTGATCGACGACGGTGGCCTGAAGGTGTCGGAGGGTTCCTATGCCGACGCTGACCTCGTCGTCGAGACGTTCGGTTCGCTGCGTCCGTTGATGGCCGGGGAGACCTCGGCGCACGAGGCGATCGAGGCCGGCGTGGTGCGCGTCACCGGCGACCCCACTCTGCTGGACCTCTTCGCCGAGATGTTCCACATCCCGGCCGCGCCACAGCGCGTGCACGGCCTCACCGTCCACTGATGAGCCGGCCACGGCTCAACTCGTCCTCCACCCCGACTCGACCTCACCTCAAGCAGTGTGCGGGAGGGTCGAGCAAAGGGACGGCGGCCCCACCCGAACGTCTCCCGAATGATCAGATGGAGCGACGTGATGACCACCAGCCTCTCGACCCCCGTATCGGGACACGGCACTGTGCACAGCCTTTCCACACGGCGCGCGGAACGCGTCGTGCCGGTCTCGGTGCTGCGAGCTATCAGCGTGCTCAACGACCGTTATTACGAACCGATCACGATGAACCAGTTGGCGGCGGAGGTGTTCGTCAGCCCGTTCCATTTCTGCCGTATCTTCGCGAAGGCGACCGGCGTGACGCCAGGCCGCTACCTGACGGCGATGCGGCTGTTCGAGGCCAAGCGGCTGCTTCTGACGTCATCACTGACGGTCTCAGACATCGTGTGCACTGTCGGCTACAGCAGTATCGGTACGTTCACCACCCGCTTCACGCAGGCCGCGGGTATGTCGCCCTCGCAGTACCGCGACCCCGCGGTGCGCGACCTGCTGCTCGCGATCGCCCCGCACTTTCAGCGGCTGCCCTCGCTGCAGGCTCTGAGTGAGGCAGGCTGCGCCCGTGCGACACCGAAGTCGCGGGGGGACGCGTCCATCACCGCCCGCATCGAACTGCCGACCGGCATGCGACCGGCCGACCTGATGGTCGGCGTGTTCGCCGAAGCGATCCCGCAGTGCGGTCCGGTCGCCTACAAGGGGGTTCAGCAGACCGGCTCGGTCACGCTGACCCTCGAAGGGGTACCACAAGGCCGCTGGCTGGTGCTCGCCGCAGCGGAGTACCACGGGACCGACGGCGAGTCCGCGATGTCGTTCGGGGCGCTGCGCTCCCCGGTGACGGTGGGGGGTGGCGAGGACGTGCCGGTCCGACTGCGGATGCGGGCGCTGCAGCCGACCGACCCGCCCATCGCCATCACGCTGGCCGCCCACACCGAGCGGCCGACCTCTCCCGCCGCCGCCCGGAGGCGGAAGATGGCGGCCTAGG
This sequence comes from Pseudonocardiaceae bacterium, assembly GCA_041751815.1. Lineage (GTDB taxonomy): Bacteria > Actinomycetota > Actinomycetes > Mycobacteriales > Pseudonocardiaceae. The sequence continues at coordinate 1,565 of JBGSWT010000493.1, read as the reverse complement.
GTCGGTACCGCCTCGAGACAAGACGCGAGAAGACACCCGGGTGCGCTGACGCAGATGCTCGATGCAAGCCGAGCGGACGCGAGTGGCCCGTACCGAGATCATCCTCTGGAGCGCGGTGGCATGAACAACGAGCGAATTGCGATCGTCGGAGTTGGTCTCACCTACCCCGACGCGACCACACCCGGCGAGTTCTGGGAGAACGTGCTGGCGGGCCGTCGGGCCTTCCGCCGGCTGCCCGATGTGCGAATGAACCGCGCCGACTACTTCTCGCCGAATCCGGAGGCCCCGGACCGATTCTATGCCGACCGGGCCGCGGTCCTGCGCGACTTCAGCTTCGACCGGATCTCCTACAAGGTCGCGGGCAGCACCTACCGGGCCACCGACACCACCCACTGGCTGGCACTGGACACCGCGTCCAGAGCGCTGGCCGACGCCGGGTTCCCCGAGGGCGCAGGTCTGCCCCACTCGACCACCGGCGTAGTGCTGGGCAACAGCCTGACAGGTGAGTTCTCCCGCGCCAACGTCATGCGCCTGCGCTGGCCGTATGTGAGGCGCACGGTCGGAGCTGCGCTGGCTGCAGAGGGCTGGGGCGCGGAGGAGCTGTCGCGCTTCCTGCGCACCCTGCAGGAGGCCTACAAAGCGCCGTTCCCGGAGATCGACGAGGACACCCTGGCCGGCGGCCTGGCGAACACGATCGCCGGTCGCATCTGCAACTACTTCGACCTCGCCGGTGGCGGGTTCACCGTCGACGGGGCCTGCTCGTCCTCACTGCTGTCGGTGGTGACCGCGGCCAACGCGCTGTCCGAGCGCGACCTCGACGTCGTCCTCGCCGGTGGCGTCGACCTGTCGATCGACCCGTTCGAGGTGATCGGCTTCGCCAAGACCGGCGCGCTGGCCACCGACGAGATGAAGGTCTACGACAAGAACTCCAACGGTTTCTGGCCGGGCGAGGGCGCGGGCGTGATCGTGCTGATGCGCGAGCGGGACGCGATCGACAGCGGCGCCCGCATCTACGCCACCATCACCGGCTGGGGCGTGTCCTCCGACGGCAAGGGCGGCATGACCCGGCCCGAGGCCGCCGGGCACCGCCTCGCTCTGGAACGGGCATACCGCAAGGCAGGCTACGGCGTCGAGACGGTCTCCTACTTCGAAGGCCACGGCACCGGCACCGCGCTGGGCGACGCCACGGAGATCGAGGCACTGTCCGGGGCCCGGCGTGACTCCGGTCCCGACATGGACCGCGCCGCGCTGGGCACGATCAAGGGCAACATCGGGCACACCAAGGCCGCAGCGGGTGTCGCCGGACTCATCAAGGCCGCGCTGGCCGTTCATCACCAGGTCATCCCGCCGGTGACCGGCAACACCGAGCCGCACCCGCTGCTCACCGAAGCCACAGCCACCATGTATCTGCCCGACGACGTCGCGCTCTTCCCCGCGGGCCAGGAGATCCGCGCGGGCGTGTCCGCGATGGGCTTCGGCGGAGTCAACTCGCACATCGCCGTCGAGCGCGCCGCCGGTGCGGAACGCCGGACGACGCTGGACGAGGCCACCCGCAAGTTGGTCGG
>JBGSWT010000492.1:0-12374 GCA_041751815.1 Pseudonocardiaceae bacterium | reverse complement strand
ACGCGCCGCCGAAGGTGCCGGGGACTCCGCGATCGCCTGCCAGCTGCTCGACGAGGCGCTGACGCTGCGCCCTGGCCTGGAGCCGGCCTTGCACGACGCCGCCCAGTACGTCGCCGCCCGCGGTGACTACGTCACAGCCGACCGATACCTACGGCGCTCCGAGATTCCGAGCCCGCTGCGGCCGGGGCTGAGCGAAGCCATGACCGCAACCGCAAACGCAACGGCCAGCGATGTCGGGCGCAACAGTCCCTGCCCCTGCGGATCGGGCCGGAAATTCAAGGCCTGCTGCCAGCGTGACGCGCTTCCTTCCCTGAGCACGCGGACCCAGCTCGTTTACGCCATGTTAGGCACCTACGCCGAGCGCGCTCCCGGCATTGAGATGATCACACCACTGATCGACCAGACCGAGGACGAACAGCGGTATGCGATGTTCTTCCTGGACCTCGCGCTGTTCAGGGGTGGCCTGGTGGAGCGGTTCCTCGCCGCCCGAGGTCACTGGCTGCGCCCCGACGAACGTCAGCTGATCGAAGAGTGGCGGCGGATCCCGGTCTCGCTCTACGAGGCAGTCGAGGTTGTCCGGGATACCAGCGTCACACTGCGCGCCCTGCCCGACGGTGACCCGATCCACCTGGCTGACTCGCTGTTCTCGCAGTCCGCCCAGCGGCTTGACCTGTTCTGTGGCCGGGTACTGCACGACGGCAGCGAGCCTCGCCTGCTCGCGCTGCCCGTCCACGTCCCCCGCCACCGCCGCCGCGAGCTGGTGAGCCTGCTCGCCTCAGGTCCGTCGATCGAACAGATCGCGGACTTCTTCGCTCCCGAGCCCCCCATCCAGTTCCGCAACAGTGACGGTGACGACCTGCACGACTGCAGCGTCACCTACCGGGTTCCGCACCCGCAGCAGGCCTTCGACCGCCTCACCCAGCGGCTGACCCAGACCGACGACGAGCTGATCGGCTGGCACCGGCGGGTGCCCGACGGTCGGGTATTGAGCCTCGGGCAGATCTACCGCGCCGGCGAGGACTTCACCGTCACCGCGAACTCGCCGGCACGGCTCGCCGAGCTCGAGGCTCAGCTGCACGACGTCGCCCCGGACGCCGTCGAACGTGACCGGCACGCCCAGCGCCTGAGCCAGGACCCCGACGGCCGCGAAGCCCGAACCGCCATCCTGGAGAGCTACCTTGTCGACACCACGTCTGCAGGCGACGAAGACGAGCCGGCGGACCGCGTGAGCCGCGACGTCGAAGCAGGCTGGCTCGACACTCCTGGTGTGATCGGTGATCTGAGCCCGCGCGAAGCCGCCACTTCCACCGACTCCGCCATCCTCGCCGAACTTCGCAGCACGGTTGACGACGTTGAAGCGACCCTGCTGCAAGCCCAACGCGCCGGGCAGCCGACGGCGGGCCTGATGAGCCCGCACCGGCTCCGCGACGCACTGGCGCTCAACAACCGCACCCAGTAGACGTGATAGTGACCAGGTGCTGAGAGCACCCGCCGCAACGGTCCAGCATCCCCAGGAATGACGTACCCATTCGGCCCGTCCCTCAGCCCAGAGAGAGCTGTACTGCGCCATCCGCCACCGCGATAGGGGGTTGTTCTCCGTAAGATCCGGTGACCACTCGCGTGCGGTGCGCGGGCGACCGGCTCGAAGGGGCGAAGATGACTACGCTCGACTTCGAGTTGGAGATCGGCCCGGGCGTGGCGGGCAGCTATCCGGTGATCGCGCGTGCGCCGGGTGGTGAGGCTGCCACCACTCTGCGGTGGTCCTGGGCCCTTGCTGAGTTCGATCATCAGCTCGCTGTGATCAAGGACAAGGTGCTGGTGTCCTCAGCAGTGGTGCGTCGCGCGTCCACTGAGGACGAACAGCCGGTTCGGGAACTGGGCCAGCAGTTATTCGAGGCACTGATCGCCGACGATGCGCGGGCCCTGTACGTGGCCAGTAGACAGCATGCTCGGGAGAACGGCAGTGTGTTGCGGCTGGTGCTCCGGGTGCGCCCGCCCGAGCTGGCCCGGCTGCCATGGGAGTTCCTGTTTGACCCCGGCCGGCAGGACTATTTGAGCCTGACCCTGCCGCTGGTGCGCTACCCCTATGTTCTGGCTCCCCGCCAGCCGCTGCGGGTTGCGGCGCCGCTGCGGATTCTGGGCATGGTCGCCCGCCCCGGTGACCAGCACGCGCTGGATGTCGGCCAGGAGCAGCAGCGGCTGCAGGCAGCGCTGGCGGGTGTGCAGCACGATGGGTCAATGGAACTGGGGTGGGTGACCGGGCAGACCTATAGTGATCTGGAAGACGTCCTGGACCAGGGTCCCTGGCACGTCTTCCACTTCGTCGGCCATGGCGGGTACGACCGGATGGCCGACGAGGGAACCTTGGCCTTCGCCGACGAGACGGGCCGCACCCACCCGGTGGGCGCTGACGACATCAGTCGGCTGCTCGCCGAGCATCACCCGCTGCGGTTGGTGGTGCTCAATGCTTGCGACACCGGGCGGGGCAGTGCGGCCGACGCTTTCTCCAGCACCGCGGCGGCGCTGATCCGCCGGGAGATCCCGGCGGTGGTGGCCATGCAGTTCGAGATCACCGACTCGGCCGCGATCCGGTTCGCCCAAACCTTCTACCAATGCGTGGCCAAAGGCCGACCCGTGGACGACAGCGTCATGCGCGCCCGACGGGCATTGCGACTGGCCAAGAAGGACACCCTGGAGTGGGGCACCCCCGTGCTGTACCTGCGTGCTCCCGACGGGCGCATCTTCGATGCCACCACTCCGCCGCGACAGCCCGGCCCGTCCCCAGACCTGGTGCCCGCACCGGAGGTGACAGCGACACCTCTTACCCCCGCCTGCCAGGAACTCCCCGATCCACCAGCACCATCAGCCGCCCACCGCGTCTTCCGTCGCCCTAACGCCGTGCAGACCCTGCGGCACCGTAAAAGAGTCAACGCGGTGGTGTTCAGCTCGGACGGACGCTGGCTCGCGACTGCCAGCGCCGACAACACGGCGCGGGTCTGGGATGCCAGCAGCGGGGTGGAATTGCTGAGCATGACCCACAAGAGCTGGCTTACCGAGGCGGATGGAGTGGCATTCAGCCCAGATGGCCACCGGTTGGCGATTGCCAGCGAAGACATGACAGCGCGGGTATGGGATGCCACCAGCAGGCAGGAACTTGCCAGGGTCACCCACAGCGCCGCGGTATCGGGGGTGGTATTCAGCCCGGACGGGCGCTGGCTGGCGACTGCCAGCAGAGACGGGACCGCGCGGGTCTGTGATGCCAGCAGTGGGCAGCAACTCGTCACGGTCACTCACAACGGCTACTGGGTGTGGGGGGTGGTGTTCAGTCCGGACGGACGCCGTTTGGCTACTGCCAGCGGCGACAAGACGGCGCGAATTTGGGATGCGACCGGCGGGCAGCAACTTGCCACGGTAACCCATGACGGCATGGTGCTGGGGGTGGCGTTCAGCCCGGACAGTCACCGGTTGGCCACTGCCAGCGCCGATGAGACGGCGCGGGTCTGGGACGCCGCCAGCGGGCAGCACCTCGCCACGATCACCCATAACGACCGGGTGTGGGGGGTGGTGTTCAGCCCGGACGGGCACCGGTTGGCCACTGCCAGCGCAGATAAGACCGCGCGGGTCTGGGACGCGACTAGCGGCCAACGACTCGCCACGATGACCCACAATGGCGCGGTGAAGGGACTGGCGTTCAGCCCGGACGGACGCCGCTTGGCGACTGCCAGCGTTGACAAGACCGCGCGGATCTGGGTGCTGAGCGACGATGAGTAGCTCCGATCTGCTGGCAGCGGAGATCGTCGTCACGGCTGAGCTCTCAGCCGAGGAGGAACAGGCGATCGTTGAGGCGTTTCGCGTTCTCGACGTTGCTGCGCGTATCCGGATGGTCCCCACTCGCCGCGGGCTGGAACAACTGCACTGGCTGGTGCTGGTGGCGCTGCCACTGCACGCCTTCCTCAGCGGACTCGGCTCCGCCGCCGCGCAGGACGTCACCCAGGGCTTCAAACGCCTGGTCGGTCGGGTGATCGGAGCCAAGCACGAAACGGCGTCATCCGAGCAGGTACTGGTGCTGCAGGATGCTGCGACCCGGCTGCAGGTCGTACTCGAGGCTGACCTGCCCGCGGAGGCATACCAGGCGCTGGTCGCGCTCGACCTCTCGGCCTTCCGGCAGGGGCCGGTGCACTACGACCGCCAGCGTGGCAGGTGGCGCTCGGAGTTGGATGAGTGGCAGCAACATCAGGCGAAGGATTCCGGACCGGCATAGGCCACCGCGGGTCGATCGCGGGCTCCTTACAACTTCCTCCCGCTTTCTGCACGATCCCGAGCGGCTGTTTCATCCAGAAGTGCACCGTGGCGAACACCGGACAAGTCCGCCGTCTCCGTCGCGCCCGGCCGCATCTGTGTACCCGGCATTTCCCTTGCCGTTGATGGTGTGCCATTCGAGTAACGCCAGCGTGGCTCCGGCCAGCCGCAAGAGTACTTCGAAGGTCCGGTCAGGGATCAAACCCTTCGACTCCTGCCGTTTGGCCTGTCGATATTTTCTCCAGCCGCTCCCGGAGCAACCGCCAGCGCATCGCATAGACGTTACTCAGGTTGCCTAGCTTCCACGGTCTGCGCGGGTAGGGTAATCAATTCATCGGCAAGAACGTCGCCGTCGAGAACGATCTGTCCGGTGTGCTCCGCCCGGCGCCGTAATCGTTTCCCTGCAGCGATCAGGCGTTGTGCGTAGTGTTGTTGTTCGGCAGTGCTGGCGCTCCCCTCCATCATGCGCAGGGCCAACGTCGCCATGTCACTGTTGAGCCGGGCCAGTTCGGCCACCAGTTCCCGGTCTTCGCGGATCACGGCCGCGCCCGGTCGATGGTGGTAACGGTACTACCGAAGGCGGTGACCAGGGAGTGGCACAGCGGTCCGGCACCTTGGGGTATCACCAACCGGGCTGCCGTCGTCACCTCGGAACTGCCTTTACCGGCAGGGAGAATGGCGTCACGCGCTTGATGGATTGGTTGTGCACCTTGGCGCTGCCGAGGGTGTCGATGATGGGCTCGAGTGCGTGTTCGGGGTCGGTGTCGGCGCGACAGGTGAAGAGATCGATGTGGGCAAGTTTGTGTTCGGGCCAGGTGGAGACGATGAGGTGGGATTCGGCGAGGACCAGGACGCAGGTGATCCCGTGAGGCTGAAAAAGTACTGATAGTTCGCCGAGCACGGTGGTGCCCAGGCGGGTCGATGCAATTTGCATAGCGTCGAGGAGCTCCTGGGGCTCGGGGTCGGGGGTGGCGCAGTCGATGAGGTCGTAAATGACGCAGGTCATGGTGCGGACTCCCGGACAGTTCGGGCTGTGAGGGCTTGGCTGGGAATCCCGGCCTTGGGAAGAAGGGCCGCGAGGTAGTCGACGGTGTAGGCGCGGTGCAGTCGAAGAGGCTCGATTGCCCAGCGCTGCACTTCGGTCCAGATGGCGTCGAGCGCGTCGTCGCCGTGGTGGTCAAGGAGGACGTCTAGATCGAGGAACGCCCCTGGCAGGTCGGTGTAAGCGGCGCCATAACGCACGTACAGGGTCTTGGATAGCTTGCCGCCACTACGGTCGAGGACCATTGGGGTGAAGACGCTGACCGGCCACTGCCGTGTGGGGATACCGAGGGTGGCCAGAGCGGGAGCGAGAACGTGGGCGTGCCAGGCGCCGCCCCAGTCGGCACCGTCGATGGAGACCGAGCAGGCTTGGTAGAGATCTCGTTCCGCCGCGAGCAGGAATCCTTTCTGGATGGAACGTATCGGGGTGTTGGCGTCGTACCAGCCGCCCGATCCGGCCACGTCGATGGTTTCCCGGTAAGAGCCGTGGATGGGGCAGAGGGAGTCGAGGTTAACTTCACCATCTCCGGGTGTGATCCGCAGGCTGGCCGCGGATTTCTCCATTAATCGGCATTCAGGGCAGCGGGGCCGAATACGCAGGACGCCGTCGGCCGGGGCGACGATCGGAGCGAACTCGGTTTGGCTGGAGGCGATGGCGTGCAGGCATTCCCGCACCGGTCTGAGCCCTTGGTAGACGGTGTAGGGCCGGAACTCGTACCGGATGCCGCAGCGCTGGGATGCCCAGGTCAGGAGGCGTTCGAAGCCGGAGATGCGTTGCTCGCGGTCGAGGTGGCCGGAGTCGATGAGGTCGGAGACGGTACGGGTGTAGGTCTGCCCGTCGATCTCGACCTGCTCGGCGGGGGCATTGTCGAGGGCGTCGAAGATGACCGTCGCAGGCAGATTGAGGGTCTCCGCGGCGTGGGAGGTGAGCGCGAAGACGGTCAACATGGTAACGACGGTGCCGATATGCGGGGTGCCGTTGAGTTGCGCGGCCGTGGTGACTCGGAGCCGCTGCTGTCCTTGGGCGGCGGCGCGGATGAGGTCCGTGTTGGTGTCGGTGAGGTGCGCAATCCCGACCGGCGCGAAGATCAGCTCATCCGGTGACGGTAGTGCGTCGGGTGTCGCTAACGGCATGGCGGGCGCCGCGATGTCCATAGCGGTGTTTCCTCCCGATGTAGGTCCAGACGGTGGCGAAGTCGGGGTCGGCGGTGATGGGCATCTGGCGGGTCAGTAGCAGCTCGATCCCTGCGAGCGCGGCCGCAGCCTGGTAGAGCTTCTCGGTCAGCTCGACTCGTTGGTAGGGATTGCGGGCTACCCAGTTCGCGCCGGCCGCCCATCCGCCGGGTTTGACGAGTTGGTGTGCCGCGGTGAAGCAGTCGGCGAAGTGGTCGGCATCCCGGCACAGCCCGAGTAGTCCGAATTGGGTGACCAACTTGAAACCGCCGGGCGGCAGGTTCGGATCACTGGGGAGATGGCCGGTGAGGCAGTCGACCGCGACGGTGGCGGTGAGGGATCGGCAGCGGAGGGAGAAGTCGTGGGGATCGGTGCGCCCACACAGCGCGAGCGCGGTGCGATGCGTACCCCGGGGACGCGCTGCGCTGGCGAATCTACGCAGCATTGCCAATCGCTGCGAGTCGGCGTCCACGGCCACCAGTCGCTGGGCGCGTAGACCGATCGCCCACAGCATCGATTCCGATCCGGACCCGAGGTCGGCCCACGTCTCCAAGGGCGGGATTTGCATCAGGGCAGCGAGGATGTCTTCGGTGCCCAGCCCAAAGCAGAACTGCTGGGCGTAGTAGCGGTTCCAGTATTCCTGCGAGCCGGCGATGGTGTGCGAACCGGTCACCGCACATCACCGCCACCGGCCTGGGCGGCGACGTCGGAGAGTTCGCCGTAGCCGGGTAGGAATCGGAGGCGGCTGAATCCGGCCGAGGTGAGTGCCGCAGCCAGCTCCTCGGCGGAGAACAAGCGCAGCTCGACACTGGTGATAAGCAGGCTGACGCTGGCCGTGCCGACGTAGTCGAACTCGACGCGCACCCGAACAGCACCATTGCCCTCGTGGTGTTGATGTTGGCGGCGGCGCCTCAGCACCGCCCCACCCGCTCGGCTGGGGTCGAGATAGCGGTCGGCGAACCACACACCGTGTTGGCGAATGGGGGCATAGCAGCCCGCGGTGTCTATCTCGCCGCCGGGGTGGGTGCATAGAACCTGAGCGAGCAGCTCAGTTCCAGGTCGTAGGGCGTTGTGGATCGCTGCCAGCAGCTCAGCGAGCGGGGTTTGGCAGGCCAGTTGGTTGAGCGCGGCGTTCGGCATCACCAGGAGGTCCACATCCGCCAACTCGCCCAGCTCCTGCACGTACTGGACGTCGGCATGGGTGCGGTCAGCGGGCAGCCCGATATCGGCGGCGTGGGCGGTCGCAACGGCGAGCATGGCGGCGCTGCCGTCGATCAGCGTTGTCCTCACCCCGAAATCCGCGTAGTCGGCCAGGAAGTGACCCGCTCCGCAAGGGACTTCCGCCACGTGCTGGGCGGTACGTAGCAGCCCACGTAGTAAGCGGGGGCGGGAGACGGCGTAGGCGTCAGCGCGGGCAAACTGGGCCCGCAACTCGTAGCCGTTCACTACCGCGGTCGCCGCAGCCGGAGTGATGACGGGGCTCACGCTGGCACTCCGAAGAATGCCGCGTGCTGCTGGCACACCGGATGCACGAGTGCTCCGTTGCGGGCTATGCACGCCGAGGTGATCACCGGGTCATCGACATTGCGGAGAACGACGTCGGCCAACCGCACCAGGTACGGCATGGCATTCGCCGTGTAGGCCTGGCTCGCGGTCTGCGGGACCAGCGCGGGCAGGGCATCGAGCTTGACGTGCAGCACGCCACCCACGACGTGGGGCGGGTCACCGGGTTTCTGCACGGGACCAGCCGTGGGCAGATAGCCGTCGCCATAGCCGCAGGTAGCGTCCACGATCACCGCACCGGCCTGCATAGCGGCCAGATCAATCTCGGTGATCATGGGCGGGGTGACGAAAGTAGACACCAGAATCGCACCGATTACTAGATCCGCTTCCGCGAGGAGAGAAACCAGCAGCTCCGGTGTGTTTACCTCGACATGCACGCCATACGGGGCACAGGCTGCGTAAGACTCAGCAGAGGCTTCGGACCGGACCAGCACGGTCACCCTGGCGCCCAGGGCCGCAGCGGATCTTGCCGCAGCCGCACCGACGTTGCCGGACCCGATCACCACCACCCGCGCAGGTTCCGCGCCAGGCACTCCACCGAGCAGCACACCACGTCCGCCAGGCGATTGCAGGGCCTGGGCACCGAGCAGGACGGATTGGACGCCAGCGATCTTTCCGCCCGGTGTACACAAGGGGAACCGACCGTCCTGGGCAAGGAACTCATAGCTGTAGGCCGTCACTCCGGCGGCGGTCAGCGCGATGAGCAGGCGCGGGTCGCCCTCGGCGTGGAACAGCGCACCGATCGACTGACGTGACGTCAACAGAGTCAGGTCGTCGGCGTCGGCACATCTATAGCGCAGCACCAGCGGCGCTGACCACACGCCGCTCGCGTCAGCGAAGCTGACGCCTTCCCCCTTCAGCACTGTGTCCGAGCAACCGATTCCGGCGGCAATAGCCTGCTCCGCAATGACAGTGAATCCAGCTTCGGCGAGCGCTCGCGCAACCGTCGGAGTGAGCAGTGTCCGCCGGTCTCCCGGGGTGGACTCGCGAGGGAAGCCGATCACCGCGTCGCTCGTACCGATCTTCATGCCCGCCTCCATGCCCGGTTTCTTCTGGCGAGGTAAGCGTCACTCGGGGTGTCTACAGAAACCAGGTCATTGGCTGCGCACCGACTTGTTCACCAATTATCGACCCATTACTCACGCGCGATGACAAACACCGGCTGCGCCCTCAACACGACCCTGCACCGGCTCGGTGGGCACCCGCGCGGTAGCTACAGTTGTCATCACCTCTGCGGTACCGAGGAGACAGAGAGGAAGCCCGCTGGTGCAAGAAGACTTGTTCGGTAACCGCGAACCGAGCCGACCGCCGGAACCGGTTCTCATGTCGCTCAATCCCGAGTACTACGAGTTGATGTGGCAGGGCCTCAAACGGCACGAGTTCCGCCGTCGCTACCTCACCAACCGCCCGACGAACTGGTATGTCTACCTGGCCGCACCGGTCTCTCGCCTGAGCGCAGTGATCGACCTCGATGAGGCGATCGCTGACACCCCGCAACGCATTGCCGAGATCGCCGAGCACGCCCTGGTCGGCAACGGCGCTTCTGTCTACGAGTACCTCCAGGGTCTGAAGCGCGGATTCGCGCTGCCCATCACCCGGGTACGTGAGTACGCGGGCTTCAGCGCGGCGGAGCTGACCGACATGCTCGGCTCGTTCCATCCGCCCCAGGGCTACACCCTCGTAGCGCGACACCCGGCCTGGCTCGCAGTATGCGAGAAGCTCACCAGTACTGACACCGTGCGCGAGATGATCGTGCAGCACCCGGCGACGGTCGACTAGACACCAGCACAGCGGAAGGCGTGACGGTGCGCGGAGACAAGGCCACAACCAGCAGCCAGGTCGTCACCCCGCTGCGACAAGCCCGTCTGGCGATCCCAGCGACGTTGGAAGACGTGTGCGCCGACTTGGATCAGCATGCCGTCGACGGCTCGGCCGGAGTGACCCCGAGCATGCTGTCGGGGTGGGAACTGGGCCGACACGTCACCAGCATCCGATACCGCAAACTGCTCGCCGACTACTACGGCCAGCCACCCGAGGCGCTCTTCACCCACCAGGACGCTCCACTGGCCAGCGCCGAAGAATCCCCCCGCCTGTTGGTCGGCCACCGCGACCTGCGCGAGGCCATGACCGCGGTCGTCGACGGCGCCCGACGATATCTCGCCATCTCCGGATCTCGCTCTCGTGACGCCACCTACCTGGCGGCCATTGAATCCGTGCTCATCACACGACCAGAACTCGTGCACTACCGGGTGCTGTTCGGGCCGCCCCGCCACGCCGTGCTCACCGACCACCTACAGCGGCTACTGGACCTGCGCGATCCCGCTGATCGCAGCCTCGGCAAAACCCTGCACATCGGCATGGTCGTAGAGGATCCGAGCACACCGGAGCGGTTCTTCTGCGCCTCAGAGACCAGCGCCGTAGTGCCGGTCCCCTCACTGACCTCAGCCGAGGCGTTCGACTCCGGCGTCCTGCTCGGCCCGAAGGCGGCCGAGCGCCTCATCGACCACGCTCGGCAGTGCTACGCAGCAGCCCAACGGATAGAGACTGTGCAGGCGATACGGGTCCTGCCCGCACTCCGGACCCTTAGCAGCGATCCCGGTCAGGGAGAGCAGGTGTGATCGTGCACCCCTACGACCTGGACCATGGTCGCGTACTAGCAGCCGCCAAGGAGGATCAAGACGCCGTCATTGAATTGACTCGCGCGCTGGTTCGCATCCCCAGTCGAGCCGGTATAGACCCCTACGACCCCATCGTTGACCTGCTCTCAGACTGGATGCGGGAGCACGGCCTGGCCACCACGGTGCTGCGCGATGGCACCGGGGCGGTCGTCGGTTTGACCACCGAGATCCGCGGCGACCACACCGGCCCCCGATGGGTACTGGACGCCTGCCTGGACAGCGCGCCCTTCGGCGACGAGAACGCCTGGACTTATTCCCCCACCTCCGGCGTTATCGAGGATGGTTGGATGTGGGGACGCGGCAGCTCCGACTCCAAGGCCGCCGTGGCGATCTTCTGCCACCTGGCCACCCGGCTCGCGGCCAGTACCGAGCAGCTTCACGGCAGCCTGGTGTTGCTGTTCGACCTCGATGAGCACACCGGCCGCTTCGGCGGCGCAACACGCTACTTCGAAGGCCCCGACGCACCCAGCAATATCGCCGGTGTGATGATCGGCTATCCCGGCATGGACAAACTCGTGATCGGCGGACGCGGCGTCTACCGGGCACAACTCCATGTCCACGGCATCGCCTCCCACTCCGGGGGAAGCAGATCAAGCCCGAACGCGATCGACAAAGCCGCAGAACTCGTTCGCGAACTCGCCGCAGTCGAGTTGCCCAACAGCGCCAGCGAGGACTTCCCACTTCCGGGCAAGGTGACCGTGACCGCTATCGACGGCGGGCAGGGCTACTCGGTGACCCCCGACCTGTGCACCCTCAACATCGACATCCGCACCACCCCGACCTTCAACGACACCGCGGCCTCCGCGCTGTTGGACCACGTCATCGCCCGGGTCGATCAGCACTGGCCCGACACCCGCCCCACCCTCGTGCAGCTCACCACTCGCTGGCCCGCCTTCGCCTTGCCTGCCGGTTCACTGTTGCGCACGACCCTGCTGGAGGCCGCGCATGCCTTCGGAGTAGACGTCCAAGCGAAGGTCGCCGGCCCGTCCAATATCGGCAACTACCTCGCAGGTCTCGGGATCCCTGCCACCGCGGGGTTCGGCGTCACCTACGCTGGCCTGCACGCCACGGACGAACGAATCCGGCTCGACACGATCCCCACCATCCAAGCCGTCTACCACGCCACCCTGCGCTTTCTGCTCACGCCTTGATCTACCAAACCATGCGTTCTCAGGGATTCCTCAAGGTCTCAGAGCTTTCTCAGCCAGCGCGGAGCAGCATCATCACCAGCGCCGATGTGCAGGGAGGAAGCGATGAAGCTATCGACGGCGGCACTGGCTGCGGCGGCACTGGCTGCGGCGGCGGCCGGCGCGATCGGCCTCGGTGTGCTGACCATGCCCGCCAGCGCCGTGTCGGATCCGGCGCTGCCCCCGGTGTCCGCGGAAGATCTGGTGGCGTCGGTACTGACCGCGAAGACCCCGGCGTTCGGCGGCACGGTCATGGTGGACAACGCGCTGGGCTTGCCCGCGCTGCCTGGCATGTCCCCCGGTACGTCCCCCGATATGTCGACAGCACTGACCCAACCGGAGACCACCTTCCGGGTCTGGTCCGACGGTCAGGGCCACGGCCGGCTGGCACTGCCCTCCCGCGGCGGTGAGCGGGTGCTGATCGAGGACGGCA
>JBGSWT010000491.1:0-5197 GCA_041751815.1 Pseudonocardiaceae bacterium | reverse complement strand
ACGGAAGAAGCGGTGACTCCAGGCCAAGAGGTGACGATCAAATCCCGGGACCATCCGTGGCGCCGCTTCACGGGAGTGTTGACCGCAGAGACGTTGCCCACGGGGCAGGTGGTAGTCGAGTTGGAGAATGGAATGCGTGTGGGTGTGGATCTGGCGGAACTGTCTGAGCGTACTTAGGCCGCGTTCGCCGTTTTCGCCACCTGCACGAGTACGTCGTCTAGCCCGCAGATGTCGACGACCCCGGACGGCCACCGCACGGAGAACGTGTGCTGCTGTTCGTTGCGGTAGGTCATCACAACACCGACGCTCCGACTGATCTTGCCCATGACCAGGTCATCAGGTTTCGGTAACGGCTGTGGCTGACCGGCAGGTACGGCGTAGCTCGCTTTGATCACGGCGGTCCTCCGGTGGTCCCGAGCCCCCGGCCGGCCCTGGGGGGAGGATAGGCGGGCCGGGGGTACCTCGGGGGCGACATCATTCCGGGGTCTCAGAGGGACCACCGGACAGTCTGAACGTAAACCACGGCGGGGGGCATTCGCTACCCCTGCACGTGCATACGTTCGTGCGAACATTATCGCAGCGACAGAGCGTGAGGTATTATTTCGGTCGAGCGATGATCTAAAGATGGACGGAACCGCTGCTAGACGTGGGCGTCCCTTCTACTTAGAAGGCTAGTTCCGTAGCAGGGGAGCGCAACGTGAGCGACCGTTCGTCGATGCCAACCGAGATCATCCGACTAGTCGTCAAGTCACCGCCGAACCCGGTCCGATACTGGACCACGGTGGTCCGGCGGCGGTGGACATCGCTGTGGTCCCCGGCTCCCGCAGTCCCGGCGCAGTGGCGGGTGGAGGCGCAACGTGGATCTGGTGGTCGGCACCGGGCGTCGTAACACGCCAATGAAAGTACAGCGCTGGCATTCACCCTGCCGCGCAGCTACGTTCCCTCACGAGGGGGGCCGCCGGCCCCAGGAGATCAGCGTGTCCGAGCACCACCGAGCCAACGAAGGCAGGCACCACCGAGACACAGCGGACGGCCCGGGAGCGGCGCGTCTGTACAACCTGCTCAGAGAGCACCGACCGCAGCAGTGGTCCGCGCAGTCCCGGTACTGGCGGGTCCTGACCGGACTGGAGGAGGTGCTCGAGGTGACGACCCGGCGGGTGATCCCCCGGCACGCGAAAGGCGGGATCGTGGTGCGAGGGAGGGTCGCGTGACCATCGTAGCCGGGCGTGCTGTGAATCTTAATGCGTTGCGGATCGATTTGATCGACAAGCTGGTTAATGCTCAGTGGACCGGCGGTCCAGATGTTGCGTATGCGGCATTGCGTGAGCGTTCGATCCTTCAGGTTGATGCGATCTTGCAAGTGATCCGATGGCATCTGGAGGGCACGCCCTGTCGATGCTCGGTCGGGACAGAAATACCGCATGAAGCCGGCGCGTCGTGTCGACGTTCGGCAGGACGCGGACCCGCATGACCACCGCGCAGCGGCCACCCCGTTCCGATGGCGCGGCCTACATGCAGTGGTATCGCAGCATCAAACCTCGCACGCGTGAGTACGACCTCGCGGCGCAGGCCGCGCGTCGCCGCGCGCACGTCCGGCTGGCCTCGCGGTACCCGCAGGAGATGCAGGAGATCCTCGACGAGGAGCGGCGGAAGGCTGGCCTGGAGTGACTGAGGACGTAACGGTCGACACCGAAGCCGGGGTGGCCTACATCCGACTGGCCCACGGGATCGTCTCTCGAACGACCGTCCTATCCGACACGGTCAACGCCGATCTCGACCAGACCGGAGCAGTGCTGGGTGTCGAACTGTTGTCGCTCGGTGGAGACTTTCCGTACACGAAACTTGTCGATCTTGGTGTTGACCGAAACTTCCTGGAGAGTGCGGTCGAGACCATCGAGGTCATGTCGGACCGTGAGACTGTGACAGCGATCAAGGAAGGCGTCAGCTTGGATGGAGGCCCGGTTGACACTAACCGCCTTAACCGTGAATGAGCAGGACCGTGGTTGACACTTCGGCCACCCAGTGGCGGTGGGTGGAGCCCGCACCGATCGAGGCGTCATTCGTGCTGTGGGCGCTGGATCAAGGCCGCGGCCGTGTGCCGGACCTGTTCACTCATCACCTGATCCTCGCTCTGTACTGGGCACCGACGCCGACCCTGTTGCAACTGGCGTCGGTCTTCCCTGGTCTTGCGACCGCGACATGGCACGCGAAACAGGGCGAGTTCGCCCGATTGCGCATCGTGGCTGGGGACATTGGTGAAGTGAGGAGAGCATGAGCAACGACCTATCGACCCAGCCCGACGAGGGTCTACTGGGTATCGGCGCGATAGCCCGCGCCTGTCGTGAGTACCTCCGACTGTGGGATGCGGCAGTCGACTCAGACGAGCTTCGCGAGCCACTCGCCGAACTGCGCCGCGTGATGGCGCCGTCGATCGATGCCTCGCTGGGCCGGGCGGTCGTGCTCGACCAGGAACAGGCCAGTTGGTTGAAGGTACTCGTTGACTCTGCGGTTCCCCGTGGGCCGGGCGGTCCGATGGACTGGGAGGGCGCTGGTCGTAGGTACGCCGAGGCGTTGCTCGGGTTCCGTGAACCCTGCCGTTGCACGGGCCTGCAACTGATCCGGGGTGCCAGGCCTGAACCGGGTTGCGCCGTGCACGATCCGACCGAGTAGGTGTTGTGCCCAGACACGGCGAGGACGGCGTGCTCGACGGTGATCCGTCCACCTGGCCAGACGAGTGGGAACCGTGGCTGGAAAACGCGCTACGAAATCCGGAGTTCGCTGCGGCCTATCGAGCGGCGGAGGCGGAGCTGGCCTTGACTGAATCTAGCGGGGGGTGAGTCCTTTTATGAATGACGACGAGCCCACCGAGTATGGCCTCGTGATGCCGTTCATCAACGTCACCAGCAAGGGTGGCCAGTACGACGACGTGGCATTCTGTGCTGGCTACGAGATGGGCCTACTCGACGCCAAGCTGGAGCACGAGCAGCCCCCAGTGCTTGAGCAGACGATCCACGACGGCAACACCGAGCAGGCCGACCTGATAGCCATGCACCGCGGCTACCGCGCTGAGCTGACTACCAGTGAGGTCGATGGCTGAGCCTACTTGCGGCTCACTCGATCGGTTCCGCTGTGACGCACGTCGAGACCGACATCGAGCACGTCGACCTTGACTCCGATGACGAGGACGAGCCGACCACGGTCGTGTACGTCTCCATCGTCACCACAGACGGAATGCGTTACTCCAGTCACACACCGCCTGCGCTGTTAGCCCGGACCTACCGAAGCCAGCGCGGATGCTCCTCAAGGCCGCGCAGGGTTGCGGATCGACGCACTCACCGGAGCTGGGTGAGCTGGTGCAGCGGGGGATACACCCCGGTTACCGCCCGTAAACCGCCGCTGAACCGCAGCGCCGGGATTCCCTCGCAACCTGCCCCCCTGCCGTGCGTCCACCTGACGACGCGCGCATTGGGAGGCACAGGTGGATCCCCTAACCGAGGAGCAACGTCAGCGGATCGCCGTGCTCTACGCCACCCAGGAAGCGCTCCGACTTGAGCTGATGCCTAGCGACCTCATCCGTCTTGCGCACTGGGTGCAGTCGGGCCGCGACCTCATGCTCGATGACTCAGACGCAGTTGGTGACGACGCGGCGACGTGGATCGCGGACCTGGATGAACCGGAGCAACCCCCGACGCCACCGCGCGTGCAGCTTGACCCTGCGGACTACGCGACACCGAGGCGTCCACGGCGGCGTAGCCCGGACACGGCGCCCGAATGACGGACCACCGTTGTCGGCGAGCTGAGCGCTGCCACGAAGTGGAGCGCATCGAGCAACGGCCAGCGGTGTGTGCCGACTGCGAATGTCACAACGGTCCCCACTACCCCTGCACCATCCCGGGTGGTTGTGGGCATTTGCACAAGCCTGTCCCGGCGAAGGTCGGTGGGAAGATTGTGGCACCGGACGGGCTGTGCCCCACATGCACGCGCGTCGTCGAGCAGGCCATCCGTGAACTCCCCCGCGACTACGTGAACCTCACCTACGCCCTACAGCACGGCACCGTGGGCCTCGCCGAACTAGTGTCCGCTACCAAGGATCTCCCCGCGCCGTTGCGGGTGAGCGTCGCCGCGCTGTGCGCCGAGCTGGTGCGGGTCGCCGCCACCTGGGCCGAACCCGTCGCGGACCGGCTCAATGTCGACTGGGACTCCAACCAGATGGACCGTCACGCCCGCCCCGGCTATGTCCTGCAACGCGCCGCCCGGCTGCTGGCGTTGAACATGTCGGTGCTACTCGCGCTGCGGGACGTGGAGATCCGGGTGTGGGCCGACGATGGCCGGTACAGCAGCTACGAGCCCAGCGGCGGCATCACCGGGGCGTTGGAGTTGCTGGAGCTGCACTACCTCTCCCGTGCGGTGCTGGGGCAGACCAAACTCGTCCACCACCTGCCAGCGCCGTGCCCGAACTGTGACCACATGGCGCTGGCTCGTGACGACGGCGACGACTTCGTGCACTGCAAGCACTGCTGGTTGCAGTGGAGCGAAGACGACTACAGGCGGCTCACGTTGGTTCTGGCCGCGGATGTTCGGGCACCGGCCCCGTGACCGATCCTTGGCCGTGGCCTAAAGACACCGCTCTAGTCCGGGCTCGGCGGGTGGCCCGTTCCTACCGGGATGCACTGGAAGCCACCGACCCTGGCACGTGCCGGTATCTGGACGCGGAAATGACCCGGTTCGGGCAGCGGTGGGTGCTGCCCAACGCCAGCCCTTACGACGCCGACGACTACCTGTCCGCGGAGCTGGTCGCCGACTTCGCGCAGGTGCGGTCCAAGACCGTGTACGAGTGGGCACGCCGGGGATTGCGGTCGATCCGCACGAATGAGGGAGTGCGGTTCCGGTTCGCGGATGTCCAGGCGTGGGTTGGTGGGAAGCGGGGTGACTAGGCGAACCGCTTTGAGGTGTGGCATCCTGCGCGGGAGCACTACTGTGCTTTCAGCCGCCGACCTTGACGGGTTCGGCGGCTTTCGTCGTTCACGGGCTCGGTAGCAGTGATTCCCCCATGCCCTCGCCGAGGTAGATGCCGAGCATCAAGGCCAGTGGCAGGATCACACCGACCACGACGATCACCGCGAGTACGCGAGTCCACATGGGCGGGCATCATGCCAGCCTTCACAGCCCACGTCTGACGTCGCACCTCCGTGATCTG
>JBGSWT010000490.1:0-3318 GCA_041751815.1 Pseudonocardiaceae bacterium | reverse complement strand
CACAGTCAGCGGGAACTAGACGCGGTTGCCGACCGTCTCAACGGCCGCCCCCGTCGTACGCTAGAATGGGCGACGCCAGGTGAAAAGCTCAGCGAACTGCTGGGAAACCCGCGTGGCGCTCTGACCGGTTGAAGCCAAGGTGTACATGGTCGCCGACGGCATGAGCACGCTCGGACGAGATCTGCCAGGACTTGCCCGATCTCACGCCGGAGGACGTAGCGGAGGCACTGCGCTACGTCGCCGAGTCCGTGCGTGAGCGCCAGCTGCCGCTGCGCCCGTCTGCATGAAGTTGCTGCTCGACAACAACCTGTCGCCACGGCTGGAGGAGGTGCTGACTGCTGCGGGGTGGGCGAAGCTACACTTGGTCACCGATTGGCTGTTCGGCGTAATCGGGGCGAGCGGATAGGGGACGCAGGTGAGCGTTAAGGACACACCGCGCACGGTGTTGGAGGTGCGTGTCAGGCAACGCCGGCTCAGCTTTGAGGAGTTCACGCAGCAACTTGAGGTCTTCGCTCGGCAGAGTGGCGAGGCTGGCACGTTGAGCTTCCGGCACATGCAGCGGCTGGCTGCTGGCCAGTTTCGGCCCGATCAGTTGCGGCCCGCGACGGTGCGGCTGTTGGAGCGGTTCCTGGAGTGTCCGATCGAGGAGCTGCTGGCGGCACCTGAGGCAGTGGAAGGTGTGCATCACCTTCCGAGTGATCTCGTCTACGAAGACCCGGCACCGCAGAAGTCTCACGTGGTGGGCGAGCTGCAAGCGGTTCTCGCGGACTATGCCGGTCGCTCGTCGATCGTCGGATCGACCGGAGAAGGCGAACCGGTGTCGTTGAAGGACATCGAGCGCGACCTGACGGTTGCCTTCCTGGCGTACCAGCAGTCGAGGTTCACCACAGCGGCCAATCGCGTGTCGGCACTGCTCGTGGATGCTCAGCGGGTCACGCGTGATTGCTCTGATCAGGAGCAGGCCAGGGCGTTCGGTCTGCTGGCGCTGTCGTACCAGGCTGCCGCGTCCGTGCTTACGAAGACGGGTGGTGCGGATCTGGCGTGGCTTGCCGCTGACCGTGGATTGATGGCGGCCGAAAGGTCGGACAGCTCGGCGATCAGGGGTTCGCTGGTGCGGTCGGTTGCGTTCGCGCTCGCCTCGATCGGGCAGCTCGAATCCGCCATGCGATTGATCGAGTCGAGTGCTCAGCACCTGGAACCGGACATGGCCGACAACGAGACCGCTGTGTCTGTGTACGGGATGTTGTTCCTCGCGGGTGCGATGGCTGCTGCGCGTTTTGGCGATGGTCCGAAGGTGGCCAGTTACCTCCAGGAAGCGGACGGTGCGGCACGGCGTTTGGGTAGGGATGCGAATCATCTGTGGACGGCCTTCGGCCCCACGAATGTGGCCATCCACCGCGTGAACACGGCTGCTGAGCTGGGTGACATGAGGACCGTGCTGGATCTCGGTCGGTCGCTGGACACCCATGCTGTTCCGGTCGAGCGGCGGGTTCGACACCTGCTCGATGTCGCGCGGGCGTACAGCGTGATTGGTAGGCGTGATGACGCGCTTCACACAGTGCTCGACGCCGAGCGAATGGCGCCGGAGCAGGTACGTCACCATCACCTGACGAGGAAGATCGTCCTGAATCTCGTTCAGCGGTCGGTGGGTAAGCCTTCGGTCGAGCTGGGCAAGTTGGCGCAACGTGTCAACGTGCTGGCGGGTTGAGTGGGTGACCAGACCGGCGGACAAATTCGCCACGCCGCGCCTTGCGTCGGGTACGCTCTTTGTTGAGAGCGATAGGCTCTTGTTGGTCCGCAAGACGTACGGCAACCGCTGGGATATACCGGGCGGTTATGTTGACCGTGGCGAGTCTCCGTCCTCGGCCTGTGAGCGCGAAGTGCACGAAGAATTGGGGCTCAATAGGACCGTTCGGCGTCTGCTGGTTCACGATTGGGCGCCGAGCGACGCGGAAGGCGACAAGATCCTCTACGTCTTCGATTGTGGGAAACTTGGCCGGGACGAGCACGTCATACGCCTCGACAACACCGAGATCGACCGGATCGAATGGGTGGCTATAGACGACCTTGGCCGCTATGTGATCCCACGGCTCGAACGTCGCCTGACCAACGCCTACCACGCCTACACTTCGGGTGTGATCTTGTATCTCGAACACGGTGAGCCCCGCGCGTGACCTGTCTCGATCCACTACGTGACCTGGCTGCTGTTCGGACGCAGAAGCCGAGTGGCGCTCTCATGGTCGCGTTCTTCGGGCGATGTACTTCGCCGCGCTCCGTCCGCCGGAAGCTGTTACGCTGAGTCGAGGGAAACCTGTACTACATTCGGAGATCTTGGCGTAGAGGACCTCCGCGGGTGCGGTAGTGGCTGGTGAGGCTCGGGTCTGGTGGAGTCGGCGGAGTTAGGATCAACGCAGGGTGTGGTCGATGCCGGCGGCTGCGGCGAGTCGGGTGCGGGCGAGGAGGAGACGGATCTCGGCCAGCACAGCCGGATCAGCGGTGGGGGTGCCAGCAGGCCGGCACCTCGTGGGGCAGGTGGTCTTTTCCCAGGTGGGCGCGGGTGAAGGCATCGCCGGGGCAGGAGGAAACCGCGCTGCGACGTATCGCAGCGGCTCTCGCCCAGTAGGCACGGCCCCCGGCACCCCTCGGCAACCCACCGTGCGGATGCGGGCCCACCGGGTGCGGACAACCGCAACGCATCGATGACGGCCGGAACAGTCGGACACTTCAAAATCACAATGTGGCTGCGCTAAGGCTGGTCAGCGGTCGATTCTACTGCTCGGGACCGGGTGCCCCGGTGGGGTTCGAACCCACACTGGGACCCTTTTAAGGGGCCAACGAGACGTCGCTGCGCTACCCCACTGAGCTGCGACGCATCCGCCTCGGACGAACCCGGTACCGCTCCCCGGGGCACACATCGGGCAAGGACCGGATGAACCCACGGCCGGGCGTCGGGCGGGCCAAGCACACACGGCGCGTCGCGCGTGCTCGAACCAAGCATGCGTCCACCGGCGTCCCATTGCACGGGCGATTGCACATCCGGCGGCGCGGGTGCAGGGGGACAGGATGTGCACCGTCGGCGGGATCACAGCAGCTCGGTGGTCGCCTGCACCGCCCGCGACCACCCCACCACCCGGCAGTGCGCGCAGACACCTCGATGACACCCGAACATGTGGGACGCGCTGATCGGCCCCGCGTTTTCCGGACAGCTGCCTGGGTGGTTTCCCTTAAGCTGGTTGCTGACGGTTCAGGTACTCGGTGTGGACTTCGAGTGGAGTCTTGTAGCCAAGTCCTGAGTGTAGACGTTGAGTATTGTATCGG
>JBGSWT010000489.1:0-2570 GCA_041751815.1 Pseudonocardiaceae bacterium | reverse complement strand
GGCGGTGACCTCAGCGGCGCGCTGAACCCCGCATTCGGAGCCCGGGACTACGGCCCACTGTCTCGGCCCGAAGCGCTCCGGGGTTGCCTGGACGCCAACGACGTGCCGGCGCGCGACAAGCCGCTGGGTGCCCGCGAGGTCACCCTCGATGGTCGGCGCGGTGTGATCATGGTGCTGCCCACCCCGCAGGCCACTCAGTTCCGGCTGCTCGTGGTTGGCACGGGCTGCGGCCCCGGCAACCCCGCCCGGATGGCCGACGGCGTGGCGGGTCGCCGCTGACGTTGGGTGCCCTTCAAGGACTGCCAACCCACCCCGGCACCGTCTCTCACGACTACCAACCTGCCCGAGAACCAGCGCAGCACATCCGACGTTGGTGGCTGTTGAGAGCACCAATTGCCTGGGTTGGCCGTACTTGGAGAGCGGCCAACTGGCTCGGGAACATCGGTCCGTAGGATCGTGTTGTGGCCAATGTGAGCGAGCAAATCCGGGACGTCATCATCATCGGTTCGGGCCCGGCCGGCTACACAGCCGCCATCTACACCGCGCGCGCCCAGCTGAAGCCGCTCGTCTTCGAAGGAAGCCAGTACGGCGGCGCCCTGATGACCACGACTGATGTGGAGAACTATCCGGGGTTCCGCGATGCGATCATGGGCCCCGATCTGATGGAGCAGTTCCGGGCCCAGGCCGAGCGCTTCGGTGCCGAACTGCAGGCCAAAGACGTCACGTCGGTCGATCTGACCGGCGACGTCAAAAAGGTCATCGTCGATGGAACCACGCACCTGGCTCGGTCGGTCATCCTCGCGATGGGCGCGCAGCCTCGCTACCTGGGTGTCCCCGGCGAGCAGGAGCTCCTCGGCCGCGGCGTGAGCTCGTGCGCCACCTGCGACGGCTTCTTCTTCCGCGACCAGGACATCGCCGTCATCGGTGGTGGCGACTCAGCGATGGAGGAAGCCACCTTCCTCACCCGCTTCGCGCAGTCGGTGACCGTGGTGCACCGGCGTGACGAGTTTCGCGCCTCGAGAATCATGCTTGAGCGGGCTCAGAACAATGAGAAGATCCGCTGGCGTACCGGGGTGACCGTCGATCAGGTGTTGGGGGACGGTGGCGTCACCGGCTTGGCGCTCTCCGATGGGTCCACGCTAGAGGCAACCGGCATGTTCGTGGCGATCGGACACGACCCGCGCAGCGATCTGATCCGCGGCCAGGTGGAGACCGACGCCGAGGGTTACGTGCTGGTCGACGCGCCGAGCACGGCCACCAACATAGAAGGTGTCTTCGCCTCGGGGGATCTGGTGGACCGCATTTACCGGCAAGCAGTCACCGCCGCCGGCACCGGCTGCGCGGCCGCGATCGACGCCGAGCGCTGGCTTGCCGAGCACGCGCTGGATTCGCACGCTGAGGTGGCCGCCGAGTTCGTCGGCGGCGGCTACGGCTCGAAGTCCTGATCACCGGATTCCCAGGTTCTGACCACAACAGGAGATGTGATGGCTGACAAGTCGACCGTGACCGTGACCGACAAGTCATTCGCCGAAGATGTGCTCGGCAGCGACAAGCCGGTACTGGTGGACTTCTGGGCGTCCTGGTGCGGCCCCTGCAAGCAGATCGCGCCGGTGCTCGAGGAGATCGCTTCGGAGAACGAAGCGAAGATCACCATCGCGAAGATGGACATCGACGCCAACCCCAGCACCCCGCGGGATTACCAGGTCATGTCGATTCCGACCATGATCTTGTTCTCCAAGGGCGAGCCGGTCAAGCAGATAGTGGGTGCCAAACCCAAGGCTGCCCTGCTGGAAGATCTGGCCGACTACATCTGATCCTGCGTCGCGTCGACACGTCGACGAACGCCACTCAGTTCCCGCAAGCAACCGATTCCACCGGGACACGTCCTGTACGCGGGCATGCCGGTTCGCGCAGCCGATCGGCCCACCCCGGCAAGCCCGTCGCACCGCGTCGAGCGGGACGGGGCACAATGAGTGACAAGTCCCCGCGCTCGACGCTCTTCGCAGAGCCCGGCGCCCGATCCGAAGTGAGGGGTGCATGCAGCTGCTGCGCCGCGGCGACGCCAGTCTTGCGGTGGCGGAAGTGCGGGCGATGCTGACCGCGCAGGGGCTGCTTCCACCTCCGTCAAACATAGGCTCAAACCCAGGCACAGACACGGAGACAGACGCCAGCGTCTTCGACATCACCCTGGAACATGCGGTGAGGACTTTCCAGCAACGCCGCGGGCTGATCACCGACGGTGTGGTAGGACGTGGCACCTACCAGGCGCTGTGCGACGCACGTCTGGAATTCGGTTGCCGCTTGCTCAGCTATATCGTCACCCGCCCGATGCGCGGGGATGACGTGTTCACGCTGCAGGAGCGGTTACTGGAGTTGGGCTATGACGTCGGCCGCGCGGACGGACCCTTCGGCCTGCAGCCCGAGACGGCGCTGCGCAGCTTCCAGCGCGACTACGGTCTGCTGGTAGACGGGATGTGCGGTCCTGGCACGCTGCGCGCGTTGCGCCAGTTGCAGCCGAAGGTTCGCGGTGGCCGGCCGGTGTTGCTCCGCGAGCAGGAGCGGGTCCGTCG
>JBGSWT010000488.1:0-10731 GCA_041751815.1 Pseudonocardiaceae bacterium | reverse complement strand
GAGGACTCCAGCCAATACCTGTCCGCGGTCCAGATCGGCGTCACCCTCGCCGGGTTCTTCGCGGCGAGCTACGGCGGCGCGACCGTCGCGGTCAGCCTGCAGCCGGTGCTGGCCGGATGGGGGCTGACCGAGGCATGGGCCGAGACGGTGGCGCTGGTGGTTGTCACGTTGATCGTGGCCTACGTCTCGCTGGTGCTCGGGGAGCTGGCGCCCAAACGGCTCGCCCTGCAGCGGCCTGAGACGGTGGCGTTATTCGTTGCGCCCGTTCTCGATCGCATCGCGCAGCTGTTCCGGCCGCTGATCTGGCTGCTGTCGGTGTCGACCAACACGGTTGTGCGCCTGCTGGGCATCGACCCGCACGCCAAGAGCGACGACGTCAGCGAGGAGGAACTGCGAGCCCTGGTCGGTAGCCACGAGGAGCTGACACCAGAGGAGCGGCGGGTCCTCACCGATGTCTTCACCGCTACCGACCGAGTGTTGAACGAGGTCATGATCCCGCGGACCGAAGTTGATTTCCTGGCGGGGACGATGCCGATCGAGGAGGCTGCGGCCTACATCGCCAGCCGACCACACTCCCGCTACCCCGTCGCCGGTGACTCTCCTGATGACGTCCTGGGCGTCGCCCACGTCCGCGACGTGCTCACTGCCGCCCACCGCCGCCATCACGGTGACTCGCGGGCTGAGCAGCCGCAGACCGTCGCCGAGCTCACGCGCGATGCACCCTGGCTGCCCGGGACGCTGCCGCTGGTGTCCGCGTTATCCCAGATGCGCCGCCGCGGGCATCTCGCCATCGTCGTGGACGAGTACGGCGGCACGGACGGCATCGTCACGCTCGAGGACCTCATTGAGGAACTGGTCGGAGACATCGAGGACGAGTACGACCCTCGCGGCCGAACCAGCCGCCGGCTGGAGGACGGCAGTATCGAGCTGGACGGGTTGTTGCACCTGGACGACGTTCGTGAGGTGGCCGGTATCGAGTTGCCGGAGGGCCCTTACAACACTCTCGCCGGCTTTGTGGTCTCCCAGCTCGGCCACATACCTGCGATGGCGGACAGCGTCGAGGCACTCGATCACCGCTTCACCGTCACCGAGTTGGACGGCCGGCGCATCGCGCGCGTCCGCATCGCAGCTACCGATTCACCAACCGCCGCACCCGCAGGCTGAACGCCGCACCCTTGGGGCTTTGCAATCACTGTTCGAGTCTCATGCACGTCGGCGTGGCGGTGGCCTGAAACCAAAACAATCCGGAGATCTCGCCTTATGCTGCCGAGATCTTGAGGGGAGTGCGGTCTGTCTGGCCGTAGATGTCATCATGTGGGCGGACGGGGGAGGTGGCCGCATGAACGAGTTGTGGTGTGACGATTTCGAGGTGCTGCACTGGGTGATCGAGCGGTTCAAGCGCAACGGACACAGTATCGAGGTCGGTGAGGCGCTGCGCGTCTTCCCCGAGGAGCAATACGACAGCGTACGCGAGTCGTTGCGCCGCTTGAGCACCCACACCTACCTCGTGACCGTAAACGGCGGTGGGATAGGCACAAGCGCAAGGACAGAGCCACCCGTGGTCAAAGACGTCACCGAACGCGCGCTGCGAGTCGCCGGTGCATTGCCGGACAACGCCGAACTACTGACCGACCGGATTCTGGCGGTGCTCATCGAAGGCGCGGTGAACGAACCGGACCCAGAGAAGCGATTCAAGCTCAAGGCCGGGCTCGAGGGCGTCGGAGGAATGACCCGAGACGTGCTTGTCGATGTGGTTCGAGCTGGTATCGCCAGGTCAACTGGCGCCGCTAGGCCTTGGCCACATCCCCGGGACACGATCGTCCAGAACCACCCCTAGCCGTCATCGAGCACGAACTCCACGGCAGTTCGGGACATTCGCTGGCGACCTTGCTATTGACATAGCGATGAACGTAGTCGGGAGCGTAGTCGTCCCGAAGCAACTCATGCGCGACGCAGATGCACGTGCATTGACACCTGCAGGAGCACGCGCTAGTTTCTCGATGCACACACAGGTGCACTCACTTGGTTTATATCGCAGTCAGTTCGTGAAGGTGGAACGCGCCATCTTGGGTGACGCCCGGCCCTCGCGCCGAGGCCTGAATAGCGGTGGGGAGCGAGCGGCATGTTGAGCACTGTCGCCACTTACCGGGGTGACGTGTCGTTGACGCATCAGGCCTTGCTGTACGGGTCTGAGGAGGAGTTCCTCGCGGGCACTGTTCCCTTCATCCGGGATGGTGTGGACCGCGACGATCCGGTCCGGATCGTGACCACGGACCGCAATAAGGGTTGGTTGCAGGCGGCACTGGGTGCTGATGCCCGGTACGTGGCGTTCGCTGAGAGCAGCCAGTGGTACCGCCATCCGGTGCGGGCGCTGGCGGAGGTGCACCGCACCGTGAGGTCGGCGACGCGGGTTGGGCGGCGGCTACGGCTGATCGGTGAGCCGTGGTGGACCGGCCGCACTGCGCTGCAGAGCACGGAGTGGGCTCGATACGAGTCGCTGGTCAACGCGGCACTCAACTGGGCCAACGCCGCGCTGGTGTGCCCCTATGACACCCGCGTTGTTGATCCCGATGTCGTGGCCGAGGTGGCCCGCACCCACCCGGAGCTAGTGGTAAACGGAGGCGCCCGACCCAGTCCGAGCTACGTCGACCCGGTGGCGTTCTGCACCGAACGCGATAGCTCGCCGCTGCCTGAGTTGCCACCCCCGGCTCTGTGCCGGAGGTTTGACGGAGTGGATCAGCTGGTCACCTTGCGCGCATTGGTGACGTTCTGCGCCATCGACGCGGGAGCGGCTACCCAGGCCGTCGAGCAGTGGGTGCAGGCGGTCAACCAGGTCGCGACCAACGCGATCGAGCATGGTGGTGGATCGGGCGTGCTGCGGTTGTGGACTGGCCCGCGGACGATATTGTGCGAGGTCAGTGACACCGGGGTTGGCCTGCGGGATCCCTTGGCCGGGCGCCTGCCCTCCGGTCGCTCCACAGCCCGCGGACGCGGGCTGTGGTTGGCCGGACAGTTGTGCGATGTCCTCGAAGTGCGTAGCGACTCGGCGGGAACGACCGTACGGCTGCATCTGATCCTGCCCTAACCAGCTGATGAGGAGCCGTCTCAGCAGGGCCTCTTGGTCACATGCGCCTGGAGGTCGACATGGTCGCCGCTGAAGGCGAAGGTATCTCCGTTCAATCAGCCACGAATATCCGACTCCGAGCACGGCACGGTCTGGCGATCTACTTCGGGATGGTTGTTCCGCTCTCGGCAATATTCCAGGTTCTCCTTATCCAGACGGGTCATTGGGCCTGGGTCATCCCGCTCATGTGGTCGCCTGCTGCGGCTTCGATAGTGGCTCGCCTGATGCTGCGCGAGGGTTTCGCCGATGTGTCGTTCCGTGTCGGCGGTCGCCGCGGGTGGCAGGCCATTGTGGTGGCCGTGATCTTTCCGATCATCATCGGGCTCACCGTTTACGGCATTGCGTGGATGACAGGCCTGGCGAGGTTCGTTCCGCGACCCAGTGGGTTTGCCGCTCAGCTCGTCAGCGCCGCACCCGTTGCGACGTTCCTGGTCATGCTCGCGGCGGCCGCGACCATCGGAACCATCGTGGGCATCCTGGCGGCGGCCGGGGAGGAGATCGGCTGGCGTGGCTACATGCTCACCCGGTTGATCGACGCGGGGATCCCCCGTCCTGTCCTGGTCAGCGGGCTGATTTGGGGCTTGTGGCACGTCCCCGTCGTCTTAGGCACTGGCTACGCCGCAGGACCATCCCCGACCGCGTCGGTCATCCTGCTCGTGGTCCTGGCAACTGCGTTCGGCTTCGTGTTCGCGCGTTTACGCTTGCAGACCGGCAGCGTCTGGCCCGCGATCGTGCTTCACGCCGCGTGGAACAGCATCATTCAGTCCGGCTTCGATGCGGCGAGGACAGGAGGCGACGGCTCCCGCCTGCACGATGGCGCATCGTGGTGGGTCGGAGAGTCGGGTGTCCTGACGGTGATCGCCATGATCATTGCTGCTGTCATCTTCTCGCGGGGGCACTGGACAATTCGGAGACGACCCGAAGCCCGAGATGCGACTGGCGTGGCAAGTACTGCAGATTGACCTCGATCCACGCGCGCTGGCGCTCAGAACCACCCTTGATCGTCATTTCGGAAGAAGTAACCGTGTCCTGCGCGGCTAGTTCTTCCGCCTCGGGGGTGCACCAGGTCCACCCGGTCGCCGTCAGTGCCCTGCCGCTCCGGGAGGTTCAGGTTCGCGGTGGATGTGCTGCCACTCGCTTGGACTGATGCCGTAGGCAGCGCGGAACCGTCGGGCGAAATGACCCGGATCAGCGAAGCCCCACCTGCGGGCAACGGCCGCGATCGTCGGTGTTTGTGCCGAATTGCTGGCCAGCACGCGTCGAGCGCCTTCGAGGCGCTCTCTGATGATCCATTCGTGTACATGTAGCCCTTGCCGGGCGAACTGCATGTGGAGGTATCGCAAAGAGATGTTGTGCTCGGCAGCGATGCGAGCAGGGTCGAGATCGGCTTCGCTGAGGTGCAGGCCGATGTAGGTCGTGATGCGGGTGAACAGTGACTCGGCCAGAGCGCTGCGCACGTCGTCCCGCTCCGCGGCGGAGGCGATGAGGGCGCGGATGAGCTCGACGGTCGCGGTACCGAGCATGGTGGCCGTGTGGCTGTCCTCGACGCGATCAGCGACGTCGAGCAGTTGGCGGACGTGCTGGTGGGCGAGGTCGTAGAGCGGGCTGCTCTGTAGTCGTGGTGCCGCCTTGCGCACGACGTCGACGGGTAGTCCCAGCTGGTCATTATCGATGTAGAGGGCCTGGGCAGCACCGTCGCCACTGTGGACGTAGTCGAAAGCGGTGGTGAGATCCGTCAGCTCCAGCTCGCCCACGCTGTCGACGACGGTCAGGTCGCGCTGGGTGAGAGTGCAGCGTCCCTGCAGCTGTATCGCCAGCGAGATCCTCTCCGGGGCGGCCATCCGCAGGTGCTTCGGGGTACGGGTCAGCCGGAATCCATTAGATGTGATATGCAGCAGCCTCGTGCCCGCTCCGAGTTGCCAGCCCTCCATGCGGATACCGACCGCGGTGTTCGGCTCGTCGAACTGGACCCGCGTGGGAAGTACGGCCGAGTTCAGAGCGGCTTGGACCGCGTCCACACGATCCCGAACGGGCATCAAGGAGGTGTCTAGGAGGAGTGTCATGGTGCACTCCGTTCACACGAACTTTTCCGTGCACCGTGTGGCAGTTCTCAATGCGGAGAATATCGGCTTGGAGTTCCGGAACCAAGAGGCCGGTGTTGCCGAGTCGTTACACCCTGGTCAGCGAGCTGGTTCTTGCCGTGCGCCCTCGTCCTGGACATGTGCACGCTCAGCGCATCCGATCCGACCCCAGCCTGGTTACGTTCGTGCTCAGGACAAGTCCGCCCTCGGATTCCCTTCGCCGCCGAAGGAGCACCGATGAGTACCTTCACAACCAAGTCCGGTGTGGACATCTTCTACAAGGACTGGGGTTCCGGTCAGCCAGTCGTCTTCAGCCACGGCTGGCCGCTCAACGCCGACGCCTGGGACGTGCAGACAAACCTGGTGGCCTCGGCCGGCTACCGCGCCATCGCCCACGACCGGCGCGGCCACGGGCGCTCCAGCCAGACGTGGGACGGCAATGAGATGGACACCTATGCCGACGATCTCGCCGAGCTCATCGAGTCCCTCGACCTTCACGAAGCTGTCCTGGTGGGCCACTCCACCGGCGGCGGCGAGATCACCCGGTACCTCGGCCGCCATGGCACGTCGCGCGTGGCCAAGGCCGTTCTGCTCGGCGCGGTCCCGCCCCTGATGCTGCGGACCGGCGCCAATCCCGAGGGACTTTCGATCGATGCCTTTGACGCCATCCGCACCGGTGTCGCTACCGATCGGTCCCAGTTCTACCAGGATCTGTCCGTTCCCTTCTACGGGGTGAACAGGCCCGGCTCCGAGGTGTCTCAGGGCGTCCGCGATGCGTTCTGGCTGATGAGCATGCAGGTGGGGATCAAGGGTGCGCTCGAGTGCATCAGGGCCTTCTCTGAAACCGACTTCACCGAGAACCTCAAGTCTATCGACCTCCCGACGCTCATCGCCCACGGCGACGACGACCAGATCGTGCCGATCGTCGCCGCAGCCTTGAAATCCTCCGAGCTAGTCGAGAACTCGACCCTCAAGGTCTATCCCGGCGCCCCACACGGTCTCGCCGGGGCTTTTGAGGAGGAGTTCAACGCCGACCTGCTCGAGTTCCTCGACAGCTAACGCCGCGTCGCCCCCCTACCAGATCGCAGTCCCAGGGCCGTGTCCTTGCCGCTCAGGACAAGGAGCAATAACATGCCCGAGATTCCCGACACCATCGTCCTCATCCACGGCTTCTGGGTTACGCCGCGAAGCTGGGAGCACTGGATCGACCGCTACGAGCGTCGCGGACACCGCGTCCTCGCCCCGGCTTATCCCGGATTCGAGGTCGAGGTCGAGGCGCTCAACGCGGATCCCTCGCCGATCGAGGCCGTGACCATTCCAGCCATCGTCGAACATCTCGAGGCGCTGATCCGTGAGCTTGAGTCGCCGCCCATCCTGATCGGCCACTCCGCGGGCGGCGCGTTCGTGCAGATCCTGCTCGACCACGGCTATGGGGCGGCGGGCGTGGCAATCAACTCGGCCCCAACCGAGGGTGTCCCGGTGGTACCGCTATCGCAGGTCAAGTCGACCTTCCCCGTACTCAAAAACCCGGCAAATCGCCACCGGGCCGTCGGTTACACGCACGAGCAGTGGCACTACGCGTTCACCAATACCTTCACCGAGCAGGAGTCCCGGGCGCTGTGTGAGCGCTATGCCATCCCAGCGACGGGGCACATCCTCTGGGAAACCGCGCTGGCCAACCTCCAGCCTGGACACCAGGGCGCTTGGGTCGACTACCACAACGACGCCCGGGCGCCGCTGCTGTTCATCGCCGGCAGCGAAGACCACCTCATGCCTCCCAAGATTCAGTGGTCCAACGCTAAGCACTACACCTCTGACACGGTCACCGACGTCGCGGAGTTCAGCGGCAAGGCGCACCTGCTTCCCGCCCAGGACGGCTGGGAGGAGATCGCCGACTACGCCCTCGCCTGGGCCGTCCGCCACGCGCAAACCCCTGCTAGCCAGCACATGTCCACCATGGCCTGACGGCTGTCCCGGTCACATCCGTCGCATGACCGTGGCGGACCTTGCCTTCGAGCTTGTTCTAGATTCCTTCGCAGGGTGGCTCGAATCGAGGGAACTCCACGGCACGCAGGTCAAGACCATCGACCAAGTCATCAGAGGATCGGTCACATCCACTAGTCGCAGCGCCGTCCGTAACGGACAACGGATCGCCTCGGCTTTACGGGACGGGACTTGCCGAGTATGGGCTGTGACAATTAGTATTGAGGGAGTTTCGACCGTTGCTTACCGTCGTGCCTTCCGTGAACTGAGCGCCGAGAAACGGCGCAACCTCATGCTTCCATGACAAAGGCTCAGCTCTACAGAGAATATGGCCTGGCCTTGAGTTTTGGTGGAGCGGGTGACGGGAATCGAACCCGCGTCTAGAGCTTGGGAACCCTGCAATGATGCCCTGGTCTAGGCCTTGAGCTGCGGTTGGTCGTGGTCAGGAGTGACCCCGGTTGACCGTCACTGACCCCCTCTTGTGGCACGCGTGTGGCA
Source organism: Pseudonocardiaceae bacterium (assembly GCA_041751815.1). Taxonomy (GTDB): domain Bacteria; phylum Actinomycetota; class Actinomycetes; order Mycobacteriales; family Pseudonocardiaceae. The sequence continues at coordinate 3,045 of JBGSWT010000488.1, read as the reverse complement.
CGACGCACCGGGCGCAACTGCCGTGCAATGAACCGTGATGATCCGCGGTCCTACGGCGTGGACACTCAACGGCCTAGGTAACACACATGTGTCGCGATCCGATCTCTCTCGAGATCGGGGCCACCACGATGAGTAGCGTATTTCACGGATGGGGGTCACGAGACAAGGTGGTCGTCGATAGGCAGCCGGAAATTAGTCCACGGACTGGCGTGTAATGAATTCAACGACTACGTGGCGGCTTCCGAAACTACGTGTAAACACGAGGTGGGTGCGGCATGCGATGCGGGGACGATCGTCCCTATTGGCTACGCTAATGTCAAGCAAGGGGCGCTCAGAAGCATAGACGCGGGATCGGATGGGAACTGAGCACGCCTACAGTGACGTCGCGGGGCGGGTGGCCGACGCCGAGATCCTTGCGCAGAATCGCTCCGGCCTGGTGGTGGTACCCCTGCTCACTAGCAGAGATGCGCCTGATCGGCTGCCGGCGGGTGGTGGGATGCTTCCGGGCGTGAGGGTGCCGGCGCGGCGGGTGTTCTTGAGTCACACCTCGGAGTTGCGGCGGTTTCCGGCGGGGCGCTCGTTCGTGGCGGCGGCGCAAGATGCGGTAACCCGGGTGGGGGACGCGGTGGCTGACATGGCGTATTTCACTGCGCGGGATGAGCCGCCGGCGCAGGTGTGCCGGGACGCGGTGCAGGCGGCGGATGTGTACGTGTTGATCGCGGGGTTCCGGTACGGCTCCCCGGTGCGGGACCGCCCGGAGCTGTCTTACACGGAGTTGGAGTTCGAGGAGGCCACCGAGAAGGGCCTGCCCCGGCTGGTGTTCCTGCTCAGCGAAGACACCCCAGGTACCCGGGAGTTGCTCGTCGACCCGACGCACGCCGATCGGCAGGGGGTGTTTCGGGCTCGGCTGGCGTCGGAGTCGGGATTGACCATCGTCACGGTGACCACACCGGTGGAGTTGGAGCTGGTGCTGTTCCAGGCATTGAGCGAACTGCCGCGGGCACGGCCGGGCGGTGTGCCGGTACGTCGTGTGTGGAACATCCCGGCCCGCTTGGTGGTGTTTACAGGCCGGGAGGACCTGTTGGGGGAACTGCGGGCGGCACTGCGGGCGGGTGAGCGGGTCGCGGTGCAGGCGGTGCACGGAATGGGCGGGGTGGGAAAGACCACCGTGGCGATTGAGTACGCCCACCGTTACGGCGATGAGTACGAGGTGGCGTGGTGGGTCCAGGCGCAGGACCCGGAGTTGATCCCGGACCGGTTGGCCGAGTTGGCCCGCGCCCTGGACTTGGCAGCGGTGACCGACGGGGTGGAGGTGGCGGTAGCGCGGCTGGCCGGGGCGTTACGGGAGCGGACGCGGTGGCTGCTGGTGTTCGACAACGCCGAACAGCCACAAGATCTGTTGCGGTTCCTGCCCGGTGCGGCCGGGCATGTGGTGATCACCTCCCGGAACCCAGACTGGAGTGGGGTGGCGATCGGGCTGGGTGTGGAGGTGTTCACCCGCCAGGAGTCAGTGGAGCTGCTGCGATCGCAGGTACCGCGGTTGTCGGTAGTCGAGGCGGATCGGGTCGCGGAGGTGTTGGGGGATCTGCCGCTGGCGGTGGATCAGGCCGCGGCGTTGCTGGCCGACACCGCCATGACTACCGAGGACTACTTGCGGTTGTTGGCGGCCCGCACCACTGATGTGCTGAACCGGGGCAGTGGCGCCGGGTATCCGGTGTCACTGGCCGCATCGTGGGCGGTTGCGTTCGACCGGTTCGCCGCTGATGACCCGGCAGCGTTGCATTTGCTGTCAGTGGCGGCGTGGCTAGGCGCGGCACCGGTGCCACTCACACTGATCACTGGGCACCCGGATCGGCTGCCCACCGCGCTGGGCGTCGCGGCCCGGGATCCGCTGGTGTTCGCCGAGGTGACCGGGGTGCTGCGGCGGCGGGGAATGGCCCGGATGACACCGGACAGCATGCAGCTGCACCGGGTACCCGCGGCCCTGCTGCGCTCCCGCACCCACCAGGAGCCGGAAACCGGGGACTGGGCGACGATCGTGGTCCGCCTGCTGCGAGGGGCGGTACCCTACCCGTGGGGCAACCCGTCCACCTGGTCGGAGTGGCGAGTGCTGCTGCCTCATGTGCTGGCCGCGACTAACACCAGCCGCCCCCTGGAACCGGCCGGTGCCGATGTCGCCTGGCTACTCGATTGGGCCGCCCTCTACCTGCTCACCCAGGGAGAATTTGGCCCCGCTCGCCCCCTGCTCGAACGGGCGCTCACCGACCGCCGTCGGGTGCTCGGGGAGGACCACCCCGACACCCTGGCATTGGCTAGCCACCTGGCCACCAATTTGTGGGCGCTGGGTGAGTATGAGCGGGCTCGCCAACTTAATGAGGACACCCTCACCCGCCGCCGTCGGGTGCTCGGGGAGGACCACCCCGCCACCCTGACCTCCGCCGGCAACCTTGCCGTCGCTCTGAGTGGGCTGGGTGAGCATGAGCGGGCCCGCCAGCTCGATGAGGACACCCTCACCCGGTTCCGTCGGGTGCGTGGTGAGGATCACCCCGACACCCTGTCCTTGGCCACCAACCTCGCCCGTGATCTGTATGCGCTGGGTGAGCATGAGCGGGCCCGCCAGCTCCACGAGGGCGCCCTCACCCGCCGCCGTCGGGTGCTTGGTGAGGACCACCCTAATACCCTGGGCTCGGCCAACAGCCTCGCTGTCGACCTGCGGGAGCTGGGTGAGCATGAGCGGGCCCGCCAGCTCGATGAGGACACCCTCACCCGCCGCCATCGGGTGCTTGGTGAGGACCACCCCGACACCCTCACCTCGGCCAACAACCTCGCTGTCGACCTGCGGGAGCTGGGTGAGCATGAGCGGGCCCGCCAGTTGGAGGAGCACCTCCGATCACGCCGCTGATCTTGACCTGCTCCCCTGCCTGTTCCTCGTCCTGGCCGCCTATCTCGTCGTGGTGGAGCGGTCCAGGCTGGCCGGAGGCCATCGCGCAGCGACGCGCAGCGGCCTTGACCGGGCCGACGCGGCGTGGACGATCACAGGCCGAG
>JBGSWT010000487.1:0-4041 GCA_041751815.1 Pseudonocardiaceae bacterium | reverse complement strand
GTCCCGGGCGGCGCGCAGGATCCGTGCGCTGTCACGGGCCGCTACCGGCACCGCACCCGCCGCGAGAGCACGGACGCGCTTGCTGTCGGTGACGTCGTAGTGGGACAGGTCTGTTCCGCCCGGGTAGCGCGACGGCTTGTGCTGGAACCATCCCCGCCGCAGCCCGATCCGTGCGGCGAACGCATGCAGCTCCGCGTGATCGCCGTCGGTGAACAGGTGCGACCAGACAGCGCGGTAGCGCCCGACCTGGGCTGGAAGGCGCATATCATCGACGTAGACGGTCATCACGCCGCCCCGTCCCGCTCGTCGCGATCCCCGCGATGCGGCAGGGGGAAGTCGAGGACCTCTCCGGGTGTCCGGCAGAACGCCACCAGCTCGTCGATGTCGGTGTCGGTGACGTACCCGGCGCGGAACCGGACCGGCAGCCGGGTAGCGGGATCGATCACGAACCCGATCCCCGCGTGCGCCTCGTCCCCTGGGATCTCGTCGGCCAACGCGCCCCGCTCGCGGGCCCCCTCACCGAGCACCATGTCCACATGCGACGCGGCGGTCACCCCGAGGCAGACCCGGACGGTGAACAGGTCCCGCACGTCGAGGACGTCCTTGCCGGGGTCCTGGATGTAGCCCATCACCGAGAACAGGAACGCCCGACCCTGGGTCATCACCTCGGCCAGCAGCCGCAGCGCCTCCCGCACCAGCTGCCGGTCGCCGTAGGCGGTCAGCATCGCCAACTCGTCGATCATGAGGATCTCCAAGGGCGTGTCCGCGCACACGGTGCACCTCCGGACACCGGCCACCCGCGCGAGCTCCTGACGGGTGAGCATGTCGTCACGGAACTCGGCGAGCAGGTCCACCGCCCCGGCCAGATCGACCGCCCGGCGGTAGAACAGGGGGGCGCCGCGCTCCGTCTCCGAACCGCCCTTGAGGTCGATCATCCGGACCCGGACCAGCCCATCCCTCAGCAGCGGGGCCATCGCCCGCAACGGCCCCCATTCCAGCGAGCCCTTCCCCGCGCCGGTCGCGCCCACCACCAGGACATGTCTGCCCTCCACCGGCAACAGGAACGGGCCCCCGTGCTCGTCGTCGCCCACGTCCAGCCCGTGCAGGTCCACCCCTGCCGCGTCGGTCGGGATGACCGGGGCGGGCACCACCGCCTCGAAGGGCATCGAGCGTTCCACCACGACCGTCAGCACCCCGGGACGACTGCGGGTGACCGCCACCCGATGCGCACCCAACGCGTCGGCCAGCGTGGGCGCCCCGTCCAGCCACGCACCCAGCTGCTGTCCCCGCACCAGCCGGACGGTCACCACGTCGATCGACGGGGTCGTCGAACGGACCCGCAGGACCCGGGGACAGAGCTGTTCGCCGGTGCGGCGATCCTCCCTCACGAGGTCGCAGTCGGTCAGGACGCCTCGCCACACCCCACCCCGGTACGCCGTCCATCGGCGCCACGTCGCTCGCAGGCGGGGGGCGACCCACCGTTCGAAGCTGGCCGGGTGGGCACGGCACCACACCACCACCGCCAGCGCCACACCGCCTACCACACTCGCAGTCACCGCCACGCTCAGCACCGCCGCAGACACAGCCAGCAGAACGGGGGTTCCTGTGACGACAGGGTGTCGGGCCGCCCACGCGGCAACCCGCCATTCGCGGCCGGTCGGACGGGTCGAGGGCCGGGCTGTGGCCCGGGACGCCGCACCGGACCGGGTCGATCGGTTACGCTTGTGCACTGCTACCACCTTCACCGCTCGGTTGCCTACTGACAGGGGTTGCGCGGTAGTAGCGGGGCGCCCACCCCGAGTCCCTTTGCCGAGGGACATGTGTGGTGGGCGCCCCACCCACCGCTACGGCTTGCGATCCTTCCCGTCCATCACCGGACGGGCCGCGTCGAGCATCGTCGTCACCTGCGCCACATCCCGGGCCAGGTTCTCGTGGGTCCTCTTGAAGCTGCCGTAGCGCACCGGGATACCCCGCATCGCCTCACGCAGCCGGTGCATCGCCGTGTCCAATTCGTCGAGCACCCGGTTCACCGCGTTCGACATCGTCACCGCCTCCACTCACGCACGATCAGCTGTGGTTCGAACTTCTTCGCCGCAGACGACACGATCCGCAGCGACGAACGGCACTTCCGCACCGACGCGCGTGCCTCTTCCACCGTCGCGATCACCCAGTGCCGCTGCCCGCCCAGCTTCCACGGACCGTCACCGGCCTTCTTCGCCAACCGATCCGCCTCAGCCAGGGCATCACCCACCTGTTGCAGGGCCGACCAGAACTCGCCGAACCGGGCCACCGCCCGACGACGCGCCCTCCGCTGAGCCCACTTCCACGCTGTCGCCATCGCTCTCACTCCTCTATCCCGTTGCGCCGCACTTGCAGCACACCCACCGGCCGTCGCGACGCACGAAGTAGTGACCCTCCGCCCGGCTACACACCGCCCCTCGTCTCCCCAGACGAGGCGCGCCCTGCGTCCAGGTCCGTTATCACCTCGGCCAGCGCTGCTTGCAGCCGGATCAGCACCGGCCGCTCGCCGAACAGACACACCCCCGAGCCCCCAGCCGAGCCCTCCAAGCGGACCGCCGCGAACGACTCCGGGTGCACCCGCCACCGCACCACCATCTCCTCAGACAGGTGCGCGTCCACCGTGATCGTCATCGGCCGACCCCCATCCCCGGTCACTTCTCACCGCCACGCGGCGCCGGAACCGACGCCGCCTTCAAGCCCATCGCCTTGAACGACACCCCCGAGATCGGCCCGTGCTCCGTGTCGATCTGGTAGGCGTTGAGCTTCGCGTCGATCAACTCCACCCGGGTATCCTCCTCGAACCCCTCCCCAGGGTCGGTCGCCAACGTCACCTTGATCTCCTCACCCTTCGGTGCCCGCTCACCCCGTCCCACCTGCAACTTCGCGAACAACGACACCACGAACAGCACCGCGCCGTTCCGGTCGGTCACCGGCACCCACTTGTCTGGACCCTCCTCGCGCATCTTCCGTGTGGGCGCCTCCACCACCGTCAGCTTGTAACCGCTCAACATCACCGGGATGTCCCGCATCGCACGCCCTCCTGACACCACCCTTGTACATACCAACTTCAAGACCAAGCAGCAGCTTACGCCAGACAACCTTGTCGGTCAAGCAGCGCGGGTAGACTTGACGGGCAAGGGGAAGGAGGTGGCCAGGGTGGACCAACCCCGATCGGTCACCCAGCGGATAGCTGCAAACCTGCGTGCACAGATCGAGAGGGGCGCGCTCGGCCCGGGCGCCCTGCTGCCGTCAGAGCCTGAGCTCGCCCGCGAGCACGGCGTCAGCAGGCAGACAGCCCGCGTCGCGCTACAGACCCTCGAACAGGCTGGCTTGGTAACGGTCAGGCCGCGCCGGGGTCGAATCGTCCGGAGCAGGCAGCGTCTACGGTGGCACCTCTCGGCCTTCGAACATCCTGACCACACCACCACTACGACGTCAGACGCGTGGGAAGCGGATATCGAAAGCCAGGGTCACGACCCCACACGGCAGGACCTCTCCGTCAGCATCATCCCGCCACCGGCGGACGTCGCCGCCGTCCTAGGGCTCAGACAGGATACCGACCAATGCGTCGTCCGCCGCCGCGTCCGTTATATCGACGGCCAGCCAGGCATTATCTCCGACGACTACTTCGACCTCAGCATCGTCGCAGGCACAGAGCTGACCAGACCCGAGGACACCACCCGTGAAGACATCCTCAAAGTAGCTGGATACGAGCAGGTATATGACATCGACGAAGTAGTAGCCCGGATGCCCACGCCGGAGGAGGCCCAGCGTCTCCACCTCCCCCCTGGCACGCCTGTCGCCGAGCACCGTCGGACCGGGTACACAGCGGCTGACAAGGCCGTCCGGCTGATGGTCTCCATCGTCCCGGGCGATGCGCTGATCCTCCACTACGTCGTACCGACCTGACACGGCGCTGAGGCGGCCACCCTGTGTTCATACTTTCTGTCCTTGTTCAAGGCGGCGCCTTCGGCGCCGCTCCGGCCGATGTCAAAGCAGCCGCAAGCGGCGCGCGGGGCA
>JBGSWT010000486.1:0-2583 GCA_041751815.1 Pseudonocardiaceae bacterium | reverse complement strand
CCACCGCGAGCACCGGGTGGCCGTTGGCGGGAGCGCCGGCACTGGAGATCACTACCTCCTCCAGCTCCAGGGGGCGGAGCTCGAGCAGGGACAACCGGCGGACCGCGGCGCCGCTGCCGACGAACTCGGCGACGAAGTCGTCAGCCGGGTGGGTGAGCACGTTGCCGGCGGTATCGTATTGCGCCAGCCGCCCGCCGGGAGCGAACACGGCGATCCGGTCACCCAGCTTCACCGCCTCGGACAGGTCGTGGGTGACGAAGCAGATGGTCTTGGCGACCTGGCGCTGCACCTCGAGGAACTCGTCCTGCAGCCGTTCACGGGTGATCGGGTCAATGGCCCCGAAGGGCTCGTCCATCAGCATCACCGGGGGATCAGCCGCGAGGCCACGTGCTACCCCGACACGTTGCTGCTGCCCGCCGGAGAGCTGCCGGGGGTATCGGTCTCGAAAGTCGGCGGGCTCCATCCCCACCAGGTGCAGCAGCTCGTCGACCCGGCCGGCGATGCGGACCTTGTCCCAGCCGAGCATCTTGGGTACCACCGCGATGTTGTCTCCGATGGTCAGGTGCGGGAACAGCCCAACCTGCTGGATCACGTAGCCGATCCGCCTGCGCAGCTGGTCGGCATTGACGTCGGTGACGTCTTCGCCGTCCAGCACGATGCGTCCGGTACTGGGCTCGATGAGCCGGTTCATCATCTTCAAGGTGGTTGTCTTGCCGCACCCCGACGGCCCGATGAGCATCACGATGGCGCCCTCGGGAACGTCCAGGGTCAACTCGGCAACGGCCGGGTTGAGCTGCTTGGGATAGGTCTTGCTGACACCCTCGAGAACGATCATCGAGCGCTGACCGGTCCGGCGTGACGAGGCGGCCACTGGTTGCACGGTCTCAGACATCGATCCCCCTCGGGGTGGTGAAGCGCTTGACTACGGTGAAGATGACTTCGAAGGCGATCGCCACCACCAGGCATCCCAACGTGCCGGTGATGACCTCGTTGAACGAATTGACGGCACCGAGCCGGGCCAGGCCGCTCTGCAACGGCCTGCCCAAGCCGGGACCATTGATGAGGGCGGCCACCACGGCGATCGAGATCGTGATCAGCACAGCGACCCGGATGCCGGAGATGATCACCGGCCAGGCCAACGGCAGCTGCACCCGCAGCATCCGGCGCACCGGGCCCATCCCGACGCCGCGCGCGGCCTCCAGCACCGCAGGGTCCACCGAGGACAGTCCGGCCACGGTGTTGCGCAGCACCGGGTAGATCGCATACATGGTCAGCGCCACGATGCTCGGGGTGACCCCGAGGCCCAGCAGCGGCTGCAGCAGCCCGAACAGCGCCAACGACGGGATGGTCAGCGCTGCCGAGGCGAGTAGCAGCGCAGCCTCGCGGCTGCCTACCCGCAGGCTGCGAGTCCAGGACGGGGGAGTGAGCTGGTTGGTGTGCAGCACCAGGGCCAGTACCAGCGAGATCACCGTGGCGAAGGTCACCGAGTAGAGCACCAGCAGAAAGTGCTGCTGGGCGTAGAAGACCAGTTCGATGAAGTTTTCTTTCAGGTACTGCAGGTAGGACTCCATTACGTGGCTACCCCATCCGTACCGACCGGCTCGATGCTGGAGACGGATCTCCGTCTCCCGGTCCGGCCGGTCCTCGCACCTCCACGAGGCCGCCGCAGTCGCGGCTGGCGACGTATTGCCGATAATCGCCATTGCGCCAGCAGGAACATGGCGTGAGATTAGCGCGACGTCACGCGATGCGGCTCCGAAACGAGCACGGCGCATCCTCCACTGGCGCCCGCTACCCTGGCGCTAGGTCCTACTGAGGTGCGCCCCGGGGTCGCTCTCTGGGGCGTCGGTGAGGGATTCAGTGAGGTAGGCCCGGCGATGGACGGCGCGAGGCGCGGGTGATCGGCCGCCGGCTGCGGCAATCCGCCACGCCCGGCGCACACTCACAGGGCGGGTGTCCGACCTGCTCGACGCCCAGCAGGCATGCTGGCACGATACAGTCGGTGCCAGACTTCCGGGTCGATCAACCAACCATCAGCGGTAAGTATCTACGGCGTGTTCCCAGCGACCCTGCGAAGGAGATAGGCCAATGCTTGCAGACGACGCTAAAAGGATCGCCGCCGCGATCGAGCAACGTCTCAGCGCCAGCGCCTGTGAGGGAGTCACGGCTACGGTCAAGTCCGACCAGATGAAGCCCCAGACGGTTCCTGCTGGCGCCGGACGTCCGACCTTCACCAGCTACTTCATCCAGATGGATGACGGCACTCGGATGGCCACCCTTACCCTCGGCCAAGCAGCCCGATTGCTCGAAGATATCGAGCCGGATTGGGAACCGACTCGACTCTTCGAAGCGATCAGGGCCTTGAATGTGCCGGTTGAAGACGCGAACTGACGACGGTGTCGGGGTCACGAGATCGTCGTCAGTAAGGTCGAGGCGTCCGACCCCGATGCGGTCATCGAAGTTGAGGTTTCCCGGCCCCACGCGAGGGGTACCGCACGCAGTTCGCCCCGCGTAGCGTCGGCGGCCATGACCACTGGTGCGAGTGCGGCCGTGCTCGCGGGCCGTACCGCGCTGGTGACCGGG